>CACXYD010000001.1 GCA_902771755.1 uncultured Ruminococcus sp.
GCTATATCAGCCGTAATGAAAGGCTTTGAAGCACTTGATAACTATAACAACAGAGCTGAAAACAATCTAGCAGACCTCGAAGAAATTGCAACTGAGATTAACGATAAAAAAGACACTTACACATCTCACGCAACATCTGTAAATAAAATCAAAGATGAATACTACGAATTAGCTGATGGCGTTAATTCTTATGGTGAAAATATCTCTTTGACCTCTGCTCAGTATGAAAGATATCTTGAACTCTACTTTGATTTGGATTGATGATATTAAACCTATTTTGTAACATATTATATCGTAATTGCTCAAAAATGTCAATGAATATCTAAATTAATCGTAGCTTATATCTAAATGTGTTGAACTTATATTATATAATCTTCGATTTTGCCCGTAGGAGTAGCTATATCCTTGTTAAATAAAACAAGATTTTTTCCATTATCACAAACTGTACTTCCGTAAATAATTCCTGAATATCCCAAAGAAATATAGTATTGTGCCATTGTTTGGAATGGTGCATACATAATACTCTTATCATCAACTTCACTTAGTGGTTTAAATATTTGTTCAGATAATAGCTTTGAATATGTGTATACAGTCCACTCTATAATAGCATCTTTTATGTTATCATCTGCAGCATCAATTATTATTTTTTTGTCATTTGAAAATGTAGGTATGCTATGAAATAATAATAGTTCAAGGTACCACTTAGGATAAAAAATTTCGTTTAGTTTATTGTAAGGTTCCTCTGAACATTTTTCTAATTTTCTGTTTATTTCGTTATAAGATATATTATCTGCAATGGTTAAGTCAACAATTTTTAAATCTAATTGATTATCGTCGAATGCAAAATGGCAAAATCCAAACCTATTTCCTGATTTTGTTCTGCATTCAGCTTGTGAACATTGATGAATATCGGCTTCTGTTCCAATAGCTAAATAAAGCCATTCAACACCGGGAGGACTAAATCTGTTATCTTTTTTGATGAATTCCTTTTTAGTAATAAATCGTTCATAATTTAGACTTTCAGTTTTATTAAGAATAGTTCCCCTGCCAATTAACCGTTCTTTTAGTTCTTTTATTGTTACAGTGTTATAATTTATACAGGAGTTTTTGTGGAATATATCATCATAAGCTTTTAAAAAATTATACTTTTTTGCCTTGCCAACTTCATCAAAAGAAAATTTTTTGTGTGCTAATGCATCTCTGAATTCTTCCCATGTTTTTATAAAGATATCTTCGCAGCCTTCTTTACCACTAAAATCAAATATCTTTCTCATAGCATTAATACCCCTTTTATATATTCTATTAATAGTTTGCCTTTTTTTACGGCTTTTATAAGTGTGAATTTTATTTAAAAATCTCGCAGACACATTCTATATGTGCGGTGTGGGGGAACATATCTACGGGTTGGATTTTGTGGACTTTGTAGGGGCTGTTTTGGGTTAGGTAGGCTAAATCTCTTGCTAATGTTTCGGGGTTGCAGGAAACATAGACAACCGTTTTCGGCGACATTTTGATGAGTGAATCAAGGAATTTTTGGTCGCTGCCGGCTCTTGGCGGGTCCATAAACACAACATCGGGCTTTTCGTCCTCGTCTGCAACTTCTCTCATAAACTCGCCCGCATCGGCTTTGTAGAAACGGATATTTTTTAGATTATTCGCTCTTGCATTTACGATTGCATCTCTTACGGCATCGCCGTTAAGTTCTGCGCCGATAACATTGCCTGCGCCGTTTTTGGCGGCAATTATGCCGATTGTACCGATTCCGCAGTAGGTGTCAAGCACGGTTTCATTGCCTTTGAGGTCTGCAAATTCAATTGCCTTACCGTACAAAACTTCGGTCTGGACGGGGTTGATTTGATAAAAACTTTTCGGTGAAATTCTGAACTTACAACCGCAGAGAATATCTTCAATATAACCCTTGCCGTACAGCACTTTCTGATTGTCACCGAGTACAAGATTGGTACGGTAGGGGTTTATATTTTGCACAATGGTTGTGATTTCGGGGAACTGTTTCAGAATTGCTTTTACAAAATTATTTTTTGACGGAAAAACAGGTGTGCCTGTCACAAGCACAAGCATAATCTGATTTGTCGCAAAGCCTCTTTTTACGAGAATGTGGCGGAGAAAACCTTTGCCTGTGTCCTCGTTATAGGTTGTCATTCTGAAAGAGGGGAGAAGCTTGCGTACTGCAACGATGATTTTGTCGGCAATAACATCTTCCGTCTGACAACTGTCAATTCCGACAACATGGTGACTGCCCGACTGATACACGCCCGAAATTATTTTGCCCTTTTTGTCCGTATAGAAAGCCGCCTGAACCTTGTTGCGGTAGTGGTAGGGAGTTTTCATTCCGATGATTTTTTCAACGGGACAAAAGCGTTTGAGAAGTTTTTCAACTTTCTTCTGCTTGAATTCAAGCTGTTCGGGATATGAAAGATTTTGCAGTTGACAACCGCCACATTTTTTATAAACGGGACAGCTGTGTTTATTGGTTTCAGGTCTGTTACTCATAATATTTCCTCACATTTTATTACATTGTATATACCCTTTATTTTATCATCAATCATATTGATATGCAACAGAAACAAGCCCTAAATGACAAAGAAAAACGCAGGAGGGAAATCCGCTCCTGCGCTCTCTGATTATTAACCGGTATATCGAAAAATTGAGGATTATCAGGTTGTTTGTAATCAATTAAAGATTTGTGTATCCCATAAGGCTTTCGTCAACCTCTTTGGCAACATCTCTGCCCTCACGGATTGCCCAGACAACAAGTGACTGTCCTCTGTGCATATCACCTGTAACAAATACATTTTCAACATTTGTCTTGTGTGAGCCTTCTGCTGTTGCAACATTGGTTCTTGCGTTTGTTTCAACACCGAATGCCTTGGTTACATAGTTTTCACTGCCGAGGAATCCTGCCGCAATGAGTACGAGTTCAACATCAACCTTGTACTCTGAGCCTTCAACCTCTTTCATCATAAGTCTGCCGGTCTTTGCATCCTTTTCGGGTTTAAGCTTAACAAGCTCTGCACCTACGAGGTTACCGTTCTTGTCAGCAATGAACTGCTTAACGGTTGTCTGATAAACTCGTGGATCGTGACCGTAAACTTCGATAGCTTCTTCCTGACCGTAGTCTGTTTTGCAGACTCTCGGCCACTGCGGCCATGGGTTATCGGCACTTCTTGTGTCGGGAAGTTTAGGCATCATTTCAAGCTGGAGAACGGATTTTGCGCCGTGTCTGATGCTTGTGCCGACGCAGTCGTTACCTGTGTCACCGCCGCCGATTACCATTACATTCTTACCCTTTGCGCTGATGAATGTACCCTCTCTGAGGTTGCAGTCGAGAAGTGACTTTGTTGTTGATTTGAGGAAGTCAACAGCAAAGTAAATGCCGTTTGCCTCTCTGCCGGGAACTTTGATATCTCTCGGATTTGATGCACCGCAAGCGAGGATTACACGGTCAAAGTCTTTGAGAATGTCGCTTGCTTTGATGTCTTTGCCGACATTTGAGCAGGTTTCAAAGGTTACGCCTTCTTCCTCCATAATGTTAATCTTGCGTTCGATAACATCTTTTTCAAGTTTCATGTTCGGAATGCCGTACATAAGCAGACCGCCTACTCTGTCATTGCGTTCAAATACTGTTACAGAGTGACCACGCTGATTGAGCTGGTCGGCAGCGGCAAGTCCCGAAGGACCTGAACCGATGATAGCAATCTTTTTGCCTGTTCTTACCTTTGGAATTCTTGCGTCTGCAAGACCTTCTTCATAGGCATTTTCAATGATTCCGTACTCGTTGGCTCTTACGCTGACAGCGTCACCGTTTGCACCGCAGGTGCATGCCTTTTCGCAGAGAGCAGGACATACACGGGATGTGAATTCGGGAAAGTTGTTTGTAACTTTAAGGCGGTTGTAAGCCTGTTCCCAGTTGCCCTTGTAGATGAGGTCATTCCATTCGGGAATGAGGTTGTTAAGTGGACAGCCTGAGAATGCAGAACCGATCTGCATTCCTGCCTGACAGAAAGGCACACCGCAGTCCATACATCTTGCGCCCTGCTTTTGCTGATCCTCTTTGCTGAGGGGATCGTGAAATTCGTCAAAATTTTTGATTCTTTCTTTTACGGAGTATGCCGGAGCATCCTCACGCTTATATTCCATAAATCCTGTTGGTTTTCCCATTGATATCCCCTCCTTATTTATTATTCACAATTTCATAGAAGGCTTCAATCTGTGCCTGCTCATTTGTAAGACCTTTTTCTTCATAAGCGGCAATTGCAGCCATCATTCTCTTGTAGTCATGCGGAATAATCTTCTTGAATTTCGGAAGATACTCGTCAAAGTTATCAAGAATATCTTTACCTCTCTGTGAACCTGTTGCGGCAACATGTTCTTCGATAAGTGTCTTGAGTTCGATTATATCGTACTTTTCTGTTACTTCCGAGAAGTGAACCATTTCCTTGTTAAGCTTTGTGTAAAGATCTCTTTCTTCATCAAGAACATAGGCAACACCGCCGGACATACCTGCGGCAAAGTTTTTGCCTGTTTTGCCGATAACAACAACTCGACCGCCTGTCATATATTCGCAACCGTGGTCGCCGACACCCTCAACAACTGCTGTTGCGCCTGAGTTTCTTACGCAGAAACGCTCGCCTGCAACACCGTTGATGAATGCCTTACCGCTTGTTGCACCGTAGAGGGCAACATTACCGATGATGATGTTGTTACCTGCATCAAATGTTGAGTTCTTCGGAGGATAAACTACCAGTTTGCCGCCTGAAAGTCCCTTGCCGAAGTAGTCGTTTGAGTCGCCCACAAGTTCAAGTGTGAGTCCCTTTGGAATGAATGCGCCAAAGCTCTGACCGCCCGAACCGTTGCAGACTACTGTAAATGTATCGTCATCAAGGTTGTTGTAATGCTTTCTTGTAACCTCAGAACCGAAGATTGTACCGAATGAACGGTCTGTGTTCTTAACATTAACTTCAACCTTTTTCTTTGTGCCTTTTGCAAGAACCTTTGCAAATTCTTTGCAGAGAATTCTCTCGTCAAGTGTTGATTCAAGCTTGAAATCGTAAAGGCTCTTTTTGTTGTATTCAACCTTTTCCGAAACAAAGTCTGTATCAAGAATGTTAGAAAGGTCAACTTCCGCAGCCTGTCCTGTGATGCCTTCTTTTCTCTTGATGAGGTCAATTCTTCCGACAAGCTCATCAACAGTTCTTACACCGAGTTTTGACATATATTCACGAAGTTCGCTTGCTACAAACTTCATAAAGTTTATTACATATTCGGGCTTGCCGCAGAATCTCTTTCTGAGTTCGGGGTTCTGTGTGGCAACACCGAATGGGCATGTATCAAGGTTACATACTCTCATCATTGCACAACCGAGAGTTACAAGAGGAGCTGTTGCAAAACCGAATTCCTCGGCACCGAGCATTGCGGCAATTGCAACATCACGGCCGTTCATAAGCTTACCGTCGGTTTCGATAACAACCTTGTTACGAAGGTCGTTCATAATGAGTGTCTGATGAGCCTCGGCAAGACCGAGTTCCCACGGCAGACCTGCGTTGTAGATTGAGTTTCTCGGAGCAGCACCTGTACCACCGTCATAACCCGAAATAAGGATTACACCTGCACCTGCTTTTGCAACACCTGCGGCAACTGTACCTACGCCACATTCCGAAACGAGCTTAACAGAGATTCTTGCGTCTTTGTTAGAATTCTTGAGGTCATAGATAAGCTGTGCAAGGTCCTCGATTGAGTAGATGTCGTGGTGCGGTGGGGGAGAGATGAGCGATACACCCGGTGTTGAATGACGGGTTTTTGCAATCCAAGGATAAACCTTTTTGCCCGGAAGATGTCCGCCCTCGCCCGGCTTTGCACCCTGAGCCATTTTAATCTGAATTTCGTTTGCAGATGTAAGGTATCTTGATGTAACACCGAAACGACCTGACGCAACCTGCTTGATTGCAGAACATCTGTCAACCTTCTGTCCCTTTGTGAGAAGTCTTTCGAGGCTTTCACCGCCCTCACCCGAGTTTGACTTGCCGTGGAGGCGGTTCATTGCGATTGCAAGTGTTTCATGAGCCTCCTGTGAGATTGAACCGTATGACATAGCGCCTGTTTTGAAACGCTTTACGATTGAATCAACGCTTTCAACCTCATCAAGCGGAACAGGAGTTTCTGCAAAGTTGAAGTCGAAAAGACCTCTGATGTTTACAGGATCCATTTCTTCGGAAATCATATGAGAATACTTTTTGTAAAGCTCATAATCGCCTGTTCTTGTTGCCTGCTGGAGCATATATATAGTCTGCGGATTGTAGAGGTGTTCCTCTTTGCCGCTTCTGAACTTGTGTGAACCACGGGATTCAAGCTCATCGCTTACACCGAGGTCAAGCGGATCAAATGCCGCTGTGTGAAGTCTGTCAACATTCTTTTCGATATCCTTGATTGTGATACCGCCGATTCTGCTGACTGTGCCTGTGAAGTATTCGTCAATAACATCCTTGCCGATACCGATAGCCTCAAAAATCTGTGAGCCCTGATATGACTGGATTGTTGAAATACCCATTTTTGACGCAATCTTTACGATGCCGTGGAGAACTGCGCTGTTGTAATCGTCAACTGCTGCGTAGTAGTCCTTGTCAAGAAGGTCATCACCGATAAGCTCGTGAATTGTTTCCTGAGCAAGATACGGGTTGATTGCACTTGCACCGTAACCGAGAAGTGTTGCAAAATGATGTACTTCTCTCGGCTCGCCGCTTTCAAGTACCATTGCAAGTGAAGTTCTTTTCTTTGTTGCAACAAGGTGCTGATGAAGAGCAGATACTGCAAGAAGTGACGGAATTGCAAGGTGGTTTTCGTCAACTCCTCTGTCGGAGAGGATAAGGATATTTGCACCGTCATTGTAAGCCTTGTCAGCCTCAATGAAAAGTCGCTTAACAGCCTTTGAAAGGCTTGTGTTCTTGTAGTAAAGAATCGGGATAACCGCAACCTTAAAGCCCGGAATGTGCATATTCTTGATTTTGAGAATATCGGTTGATGTAAGAATCGGGTTGTGAATCTTCATAACCTTGCAGTTTTCGGGACGCTCCTCAAGGATGTTGCCGTCCTCACCGATATAGATTGTTGTTGATGTTACAACTTCCTCACGGATTGCGTCAATCGGTGGATTTGTAACCTGTGCAAAGAGCTGTTTGAAGTAGTTGAACAGCGGTTGTGGTTCTTTTGAAAGAACTGCAAGCGGACTGTCTGTACCCATTGCGGCAATTGACTCTGTGCCGTTCTTTGCCATGGGAAGGATTGATGTCATAACATCTTCGTATGTATAGCCGAAAGCCTTCTGGAGCTTTTGTCTTTCTTTATATGAATGTTCCTCAACCTTCATGTTCGGAATCTTGAGGTCTTTAAGACAAACAAGATTGCTGTCAAGCCATTCGCCGTAAGGCTGTTTTGATGCGTAATACTCTTTGAGTTCATCGTCATCAATAAGTCTGCCCTGAACTGTATCAACAAGGAGCATTTTACCGGGGCGAAGTCTTTCCTTTGTAACAATCTTTGCGGGATCAATAGGAAGTGCGCCGACTTCTGATGAAAGAATGAGGTTGCCGTCATCTGTGATGTAGTATCTTGACGGACGCAAACCGTTACGATCAAGAACCGCACCCATGATGTCACCGTCTGAGAAAAGGATTGACGCAGGACCGTCCCATGGTTCCATCATTGTTGCATAATACTGATAGAAGTCCTTTTTCTTCTGGCTCATTGTGCCGTTGTTATCCCACGGCTCAGGAATTGTAATCATAACGGCGAGAGGAAGTTCCATACCGCTCATTACGAGGAATTCAAGTGTGTTATCAAGCATTGCGGAGTCTGAACCCTCTGTGTTTACAACAGGGATAACCTTGTCAAGGTCTCCCTTGAGATGTTCTGAACGCATTGTTTCCTCACGGGCAAGCATCTTGTCAGCGTTGCCTCTGATTGTGTTGATTTCACCGTTGTGAACAATCATTCTGTTAGGATGAGCTCTCTGCCAGCTTGGATTTGTGTTAGTTGAAAAACGGGAGTGAACCATAGCGATTGCAGACTCGTAATCCTCATCCTGAAGGTCGAGGAAGAAGTTGCGGAGGTCGCCTACGAGGAACATACCCTTATATACAATAGTTCTGCTTGAAAGCGAAACTACATATGTGTCTTCATTACTTTGTTCAAAAACTCGTCTTGCAACATAGAGTTTTCTGTCGAACGGAAGACCTCTCTTTACACCGTGAGGTCTTTTGATAAAGCACTGCATGATTGCAGGCATACACTCAACCGCTCTGTGACCGAGGACTTCGGGCTTTGACGGAACATTTCTCCAACCGAGAACTGTAAGACCTTCTTTTTCTGCAATGATTTCAAACATCTTCTTTGCCTGATTTCTTGCAAGCTCATTCTGAGGGAAGAAGAACATACCTACAGCGTAATCTCTTTCGGAACCGAGCTTAATGCCGATTTCAGCAGCTGCCTTCTTAAAAAATTTGTGTGAAATCTGGAGAAGAATACCTACGCCGTCACCTGTTTTGCCTTCGGCATCCTTACCTGCTCTGTGTTCGAGAGTTTCAACAATTGTCAGAGCGTTTGCCACTGTGTCGTGTGACTTGATACCCTTAATATTAACAACAGCTCCGATACCGCAGTTATCATGTTCAAACTTTGGAGAATACAGAGTCTTTCTGTTCTCTCTGACTGTCTGTTCCATTAATGATCACCCTTTCCTGTTAATCACAAAAAATTATTCAGCGGACTTTTTATATACATATATATGTAAAAGGAAGTTTGCTTTCGTAAACTTATCGGTTCAAAGTGGCAATTAATGTTCTGCCGGTTAATAATCAATCATATATATGTAATTGTAAAATGCCCGATCTCTTCTCAGCGGTAAAACCGCTATGCTCAGCCTGTGTCATATCCTGCAAAGGTGAATGTGCAGGTTGGCTGAAATTCTGAAATGCCTTGTCGTCTTTGATTAAGGAAAATCAGCACTTAGATTATATAACTATACATTGTGCTTTGTCAAGGGAAAATAGAGGAAAATTGCAACTTTTAGGGGTAAAACTTTCATTTTACTGTGATTGTTGTAGAAAATATGCAACTCTTTTTGGTGTTTCAGCTTAATTTTGCAGGAAATTTAATAAAACTTGCAATTTCAAAACTTTTTTCAAAAAATGTATTGACAAATCCGCAAAAGTGGAATATACTAACAACATCAAAGACAGCAAGGGCGCTGTGAGCTGAGGCTTACAGTGTCCTTTTCTGTTTTTATAAAGCAAAAATCAGACCATTAAAATTTATTTTCAAAATGGATAGGAGAGAATTAAAATGGCAAAAGTTCCCGAAATTTTTGGCAGCATGGTATTTAATGACCAGAAGATGCAGGAAAGACTTCCAAAGTCAACTTATAAGGCTTTGAAAAAGACAATCCAGAACGGTGAACCGCTTGATCTCAGCGTTGCAAATGTTGTTGCAGCCGCTATGAAGGACTGGGCAGTTGAAATGGGTTGCACCCACTACACTCACTGGTTCCAGCCGATGACAGGTATCACAGCTGAAAAGCATGACAGCTTTATCGCACCAAACGGTGACGGTCAGGTTATCATGGAGTTCTCAGGTAAAGAGCTTGTAAAGGGCGAGCCTGATGCTTCTTCTTTCCCAAGCGGCGGTATTCGTGCTACATTCGAGGCAAGAGGCTATACAACATGGGATCCTACATCATATGCATTCGTTAAGGACGGAACACTTTACATTCCTACAGCATTCTGTTCTTACACAGGCGAGGTTCTCGATAAGAAAACTCCTCTTCTTCGTTCAATGGAAAGAATCAACACAGAGGCTGTAAAGATTCTTCACCTCCTCGGCAAAGAAGATGTTACAAGAGTTACAACAACAGTAGGTCCTGAGCAGGAATACTTCCTTATTGATAAGGATGCTTACGATCAGAGAGAAGACCTTATTTATACAGGCAGAACACTTTTCGGTGCAAAAGCTCCTAAGGGACAGGAACTTGATGACCATTACTTCGGTGCAATCAAGACAAGAGTTGCAGCTTACATGAAAGACCTTGACGAGGAACTTTGGAAACTCGGTATCCTTGCAAAGACAAAGCATAACGAGGTTGCTCCTTCACAGCACGAGCTTGCTCCTATCTTCACAACAACAAACATTGCAACTGACCACAACGAACTTACAATGGAAGTTATGAAGAAAGTTGCCGAAAGACACGGTCTTGTTTGCCTCCTCCATGAAAAGCCATTCGCAGGCGTTAACGGTTCAGGTAAGCACAACAACTGGTCAATCTCAACAAACACAGGTGAGAACCTCCTTGATCCCGGTAAGGCTCCTGAAAACAACCTTCAGTTCCAGCTTTTCCTTGCAGCAGTTGTAAAGGCTATTCATGAGTATCAGGATCTTCTCAGAATCACAGTTGCGTCAGCAGGTAACGACCACCGTCTTGGCGCTAACGAAGCACCGCCTGCAATCATTTCGATGTATCTCGGTGATGACCTCGGCGAACTCGTTGATTCAATCATCAATGACAGAGAATATGTAAGTAAGGGTAAGCAGAAGATGAAGACAGGTGTTGATGTTCTTCCTGATTTTATGAAGGATACATCAGACCGTAACCGTACATCACCTTTTGCATTCACAGGTAACAAGTTCGAGTTCAGAGCACTTGGTTCTTCACTCAACATTGCTTGTCCTAACTACATGCTCAACACTATGGTAGCCGAAGAACTTTCAGAGTTCTACGATGAGCTTAAAGATGCAGACGATTTGGATGCAGCTATCAAGGCTCTTGTTAAGAAAGTATTCACAGAGCATCAGAACATTATCTTCAACGGCAACAACTACGCTCCCGAGTGGGTTGAAGAGGCTGAAAGAAGAGGCCTTCTTAACCTCAAGTCACTTCCTGACGCAATGGAACACTTCCTCGATAAGAAGAATGTTGACCTCTTTGTTAAGAACAAGATTTGTTCAGCAGACGAAATCCGTGCAAGATATGAAATTGAGCTTGAAAGCTATTCAAAGCAGATTAACATTGAGGCTCTCACAATGATTGATATGGCTAAGAAGAACATTCTTCCTGCTGTTACATCATATGTAAGAGATCTTACAGATACAGCACTTGCTAAGAAGGCACTTTCAGACGCTATTCCTACAAGCGTTGAAGAAGACCTTATTACAAGTCTTTCAAACAAACTCGTATGTTTCTCAAAGAAAACTGCAGAGCTTGAAGAGGCTGTTATCAAGGCAAGCGACTACAGCGATGACAACCTTAAGTATGCTAAGTATTACAGAGAAGTAGTATTTGCACTTATGCAGGAACTCAGAGCTGTCGGTGACGCAATGGAAACAGAAACAGCTTCAGAATACTGGCCTTATCCTTCATACGGCGAACTTCTTTTCGGTGTGTGATTGATAGAACCTCTATTTACACTATAAATAACATTATATTGTATAACAGGTAACACAACGGCGTGTGATTGACAGAACTAAACTGTCAACTACACGCCGTTTTTGTTATTTTGAATTAAAGGAGAGATTTATATGGCAGAACTAATTTACGGAGGCACAGGCGTCTGGTTCATGATAGGCGCATTACTCGTGTTCTTTATGCAGTGCGGCTTTGCAATGGTTGAAACCGGTTTTACAAGAGCTAAAAACGCAGGTAACATCATTATGAAGAACCTGATGGACTTTTGTATCGGTACAGTTGTATTCAGCCTCTTAGGTTTCGGACTTATGATGTCTGAGGACTATGTTGCAGGATTCATCGGTGTTCCTAACCTTAATATGTTCACAGATTGGATGAACTTTGACTGGAACTCATTCGTATTCCAGCTTGTATTCTGTGCTACAGCAGCTACTATCGTTTCAGGTGCTATGGCAGAGCGTACAAAATTCTCAGCATACTGTGTTTACAGCGGCGTTATTTCACTCGTTGTTTACCCGATTGAAGCAGGTTGGGTTTGGAACGGTCAGGGTTGGCTTGCACAGCTCGGTTGTGTTGACTTCGCAGGTTCAATCGTAATTCATATGGTCGGCGGTATCTCAGCACTTGTCGGTGCTATCATCCTTGGACCTCGTATCGGTAAGTATGGCAAGAACGGTAAGGTAAACGCTATCCCCGGTCACAGCATCACACTCGGTGCTCTCGGCGTATTCATTCTTTGGTTTGCATGGTACGGCTTTAACGGTGCCGCTGCTGAAGACGGCGCTCGTCTTGGTCAGATTCTTCTTACAACAACAATTGCTCCGGCAGTTGCAACAGTAACAACAATGATCTTTACTTGGATTAAGAACGGCAAGCCTGATGTTTCAATGTGTCTTAACGCATCACTCGCAGGTCTTGTAGCAATCACAGCAGGTTGTGCCGATGTTGACGCAATCGGTGCAGCGGTTATCGGTATCGTTGCAGGTATCCTCATCGTAGTAGCAGTTGAATTTGTTGATATCAAGCTCAAGATAGATGATCCTGTCGGCGCATTCTCAGTACACGGTGTAAACGGTATGTGGGGCGGCCTTGCAGTTGGTCTTTTCGCAACAGGCAACGGTCAGAACGGTATCACAGGTCTTTTCTACGGCGGCGGTTTTGCTCAGCTTGGTAAGCAGGCTCTCGGTATTGTTACAATCGTAGCTTGGACAGTTGTTTGCATGATCATCGTATTTACAGTAATCAAAAAGACAGTTGGTCTTCGTGTTTCAAAGGACGAAGAAATGAAGGGCCTCGATATCTGCGAGCATGGTCTTATCAGTGCATACGCAGACTTTATGCCAATCGGTGTCGGCACAGCTTCGCTTGATGAAACATTTGATGTTGACGGCAATGTTCCTGCAACTCAGGCAGTTCCTGTTCAGCTTGCAGGCAAGTATGACATGGCTACTGACGGCACAAAGATTACTAAGATTGACATTCTCCTCAAGCAGTCAAAGCTTGAAGCTCTTAAAGAAGAAATGGATAAGCTCGGCATCACAGGTATGACAGTATCTCAGGTACTCGGTTGCGGTGCTCAGAAGGGTAAAGCAGAGTATTACCGTGGTGTTGCTATTGAAAGTAACCTCCTTCCTAAGATGAAGGTTGAAATCGTAGTTTGCAAGGTTCCTGTAAAGGCAGTTGTTGATGCGGCTGTTAAGGCACTTTACACAGGTCACATCGGTGACGGCAAAATCTTTATCTATGATGTTGAAGATGTTGTTAAGGTTAGAACAGGCGAAACAGGCTACGACGCTATGCAGGATGTTGAATAATCCTACGATAGCTTAATTAACCTATCCTTTTTAATTCACATAAACCGAGATACCCCGAGCGGCAATAGCTGTTCGGGGTGTTTTGGCTCTATACTATATATAGTGTCAAAAATCAAAGTTTACACTATGTCAAATGTTTGAATTATACGGCTTAAAACTATAAATAATAATGAAAAGACAATTTGTTGTAAAACCCGAAAAATGTTGAAAAGTGTAAAATAAATTTGCATTGAAAATGTTTTTACAAAATTGTAAAAAATATTGTCATAATTCCTTTAAGTAAATAACAATAGGGGTTAATCTTGTAAAATAATAAGATGAATGAAACAATATGCGGTGGTGAGGTTCTTGAAAAATGCTTTGTTGATTTCACACTCTGAACAGAGTGCTGTTTCTTTGTCACAGTTGCTCGAAAGCGAGGGCTATGCGGAGATTTCTGTCTGCCAAACCTCACAGGAGGCTAAAGACCTTGCAAAGGGTGAGATTTTTGACCTCATCTGCATCAACGCTCCGCTTGAAAAGGAAAATGGCATTGAACTTTCAAAGCACTTTGCCCGAACAACCCGTTCAAGCGTGGTAATTATCGTACCACAGCGTAATGCGGATTATGTGAACGATGCGCTTACAGAACACGGTGTTCTTGTTATTGCAAAGCCTGTAAACAAGCACCTGTTTCACCACTTTTTGCAGTTTACCGAATGTTTCAAGATGCGTATGTTCCGTGTGATTGAGGAAAATGAAAAACTCAAGCATATGGTTGAGGATATGAAGATAATAAACAGAGCAAAGTTTCTGCTTATTACCTGTCTTAATATGTCCGAAGAACAGGCACATCATTATCTTGAAAAACAGGCTATGGACCTCAGGACAAGCAAGCTTGAGGTTGCAAAGCAGGTTATCAGAACATATGAGAACTGACTGCAATTTTTTAGTTTATTGAAAGGAATGTGTTTTTATGAGCCGTGCGGCATACTTAATCCTTGAAAACGGAACAGTTTTTGAGGGCAAGGCGTTTGGTGCCGAAAAAGAAACTACGGGAGAACTTGTTTTTACTACAGCAATGACAGGTTATCTTGAAACACTCACCGACCCCAGCTATTTTGGTCAGGTGGTTATTCAGACATTCCCTTTAATCGGCAACTATGGTGTTATCCCTGCCGATTTTGAAAGTGACTCTCCGTCACTGAAAGGTTATATTGTACGAGAATGGTGCCAAGTTCCTTCAAACTTCCGTTGTGAGGGTGATCTTGACACCTTTTTAAAAGAGTCGGGAATTCCCGGAATCTACGGAATTGACACCCGTGCGCTCACAAGAATCGTGCGTGAATACGGTGTTCTGAACTGCAAAATCTCTTATTCTCCCGATGTAACAAAGGAAGAACTTGACGAGATTAAGAACTATGTTATTACAGAGGCTGTTGAAAGCACTACTATAAAAGAAAAAGAGCATTTTGACGCTGAAAACGGCAACCTCAATGTTGTGCTTATGGACTTTGGTGCAAAGCATAACATCGGCAGAGAGCTTGTTAAGAGAGGCTGCAACCTTACAGTTGTTCCCGCTCACACAACAGCGGATGAAATCAAGGCTATGAATCCTGACGGCGTAATGCTTTCAAACGGACCCGGAGATCCGTCCGACAACACAGAGATTATTGCAGAGCTTAAAAAGCTTTGTGACTACAAGATTCCGACATTCGGTATCTGCCTCGGACATCAGCTCCTTGCACTTTCACAGGGTGCAAAAACAGAAAAGCTCAAGTACGGTCACAGAGGTGCAAACCAGCCTGCAAAAGAAGTTGAAACAGGCAGAGTTTACATCACATCTCAGAACCACGGCTACGCTGTTGTAAGCGACAGTATGCCTGAAAACGGCAAAGTAAGCTTTGTCAACGGCAACGATAACACCTGCGAGGGTGTAAACTACACAAACATGCCTGCTTTTTCGGTTCAGTTCCACCCCGAAGCTTGCGGCGGTCCTCACGATACAGCATTTTTGTTTGACCGTTTTATTGAATTGATGAAGAACAACAAGAAATAAGAGTCCGAAATTCGGATTACTATTCAGCATAAGAACAGATACAATAATTACTTGAACGAGGAATGATTATATGCCACTCAAAAAGAATATTAAACGAGTTATGGTAATCGGTTCGGGCCCTATCGTAATCGGTCAGGCTGCCGAATTTGACTATGCAGGCACACAGGCTTGCCGTGCACTTAAAGAAGAAGGACTTGAGGTTATTCTCGTAAACTCAAACCCTGCTACAATTATGACTGATAACGCAATGGCTGACAAAATTTACATTGAGCCGTTGACACTTGAAACAGTTAAGAGAATCATCAAAAAGGAACGCCCTGACAGCCTTCTTTCAACTCTCGGCGGTCAGACAGGTCTTACCCTTTCAATGCAGCTTGCAAAAGAGGGTTTCCTTGATAAATACAATGTTCAGCTTCTCGGTGCTAACCCCGAAACAATTGACAAGGCAGAGGACAGACAGCTTTTCAAGGACACAATGCTTGAAATCGGTCAGCCTGTTATTCCGTCACTTGTTGTTACAGATGTTGAATCAGCTGTTAAGTTTGCCGATGAAATCGGTTATCCTGTAATTATCCGTCCTGCATTCACACTCGGCGGTACAGGCGGCGGTATTGTTGATAACGAGGAAGAACTCCGTGAAATCACATCAAACGGTCTTGAACTTTCACCTATCACACAGGTACTTGTTGAAAAATGTATCTCAGGTTGGAAAGAAATCGAGTTCGAGGTTATGCGTGACAGCGACGGCAATGTTATCACTGTCTGCTCAATGGAAAACTTCGATCCTGTCGGTGTTCACACAGGTGACTCAATCGTTATTGCTCCTACAGTAACACTTGCCGACAAGGAATATCAGATGCTCAGAAGTGCGGCTCTCAATATCATCTCTGCTCTTAAAGTAGAGGGTGGTTGTAACTGTCAGTTCGCACTCAACCCCGAAACATTTGAATATGCGGTTATCGAGGTTAACCCCCGTGTATCCCGTTCATCTGCACTTGCATCGAAGGCAACAGGTTATCCTATTGCAAAGGTTGCCGCAAAGATTGCTATCGGTTACACACTTAATGAAATCAAGAATGCCGTTACAGGTACAACATACGCTTGCTTTGAGCCGGCGCTCGACTATGTTGTTGTAAAATTCCCGAAATGGCCTTTCGATAAATTTGTATATGCAAAGAGAACACTCGGTACTCAGATGAAGGCAACAGGCGAGGTTATGGCTATTGCTCCTACATTTGAGCAGGCTATTATGAAAGCCGTAAGAGGTGCTGAGATTTCTCACGATACTCTCAATGACAAGGAATTTGCAGAGCTTTCAAACGCATCTGTTTATGACAGACTCAGCGTTTGTGATGACAGAAGAATCTTCTGCGTATATGAGGCTCTCAAGAGAGGTATCACAGTAGAGCAGATTCACAACATCACTCTCATTGACGAGTGGTTCCTTGAAAAACTCAAAAATCTTATCGCCGTTGAAAACGAACTCAAGAACGGCGAGCTTACAGAGGATCTTTATGTTCGTGCCAAGAACAAGGGATTCCTTGACAGAACAATTGAAAAAATCACAGGCAAGAAGGTTGAAAATCCGCTTGTCCCTGTTTATAAAATGGTTGATACCTGCGCCGCAGAATTTGAGGCTGAAACTCCTTACTTCTACTCAACATATGATAAGGAAAATGAGGCAGAGGAGTTCATCAAAGAGCATAAGGACGATAAGAAAACAGTTATCGTATTCGGTTCAGGTCCTATCAGAATCGGTCAGGGTATCGAATTTGACTATGCGTCTGTTCACTGCGTATGGGCGCTTAAAAAAGCAGGCTACGATGTTGTTATCGTAAACAACAACCCCGAAACAGTATCAACAGACTTTGATACAGCCGACAGACTTTATTTTGAACCGCTCACAACCGAAGATGTTATGGGCATAATAAAGACAGAGAATCCGTTCGGTGTAGTTGTTGCATTCGGCGGACAGACAGCTATCAAGCTTACAAAGTTCCTCAGCGACAACGGTGTAAACATTCTCGGTACATCTTACGATGCCATTGATATGGCAGAGGACAGAGAGCGTTTTGACGAACTTCTTGAAAAGTATCACATCAAGCGTCCTCGTGGTGTAACAGTTATGACAACAGACGAGGCTCTTGATGTTGCAAGCAAAATCGGTTATCCTGTTCTTCTCCGTCCGTCATATGTTCTCGGCGGTCAGAATATGATCATCGCATTCAACGAAGATGATGTCAAAGAGTATATGGCAATCATTCTTGCACAGAATATCGAAAACCCGATTCTTATTGATAAGTACCTTCAGGGTACAGAGCTTGAAGTTGATGCCATTTGTGACGGCGAAGATATTCTTATTCCGGGTATTATGGAGCATATCGAGCGTGCCGGTGTTCACTCGGGCGACTCAATTGCAGTTTATCCGGCTTGGAATCTCTCCGACAGAATGACTCAGATTATCATTGAAAGCTCAAAGAACCTTGCAATCGAACTCCGTACAAAGGGACTTGTAAACATTCAGTACCTTATCTATAAAGATGAACTTTATGTTATCGAGGTTAACCCCCGTTCTTCAAGAACAATTCCTTACATCAGTAAGGTAACAGGTGTTCCTATGGTTGACCTTGCAACAAGAGCAATGCTCGGTGAAAAGCTCAAGGATATGGGCTACGGCACAGGTCTTTACAGAAAGAGTCCTTACATTGCGGTTAAGGTTCCTGTATTCAGCTTTGAAAAGCTTATCAATGTTGATAACCACCTCGGTCCGGAGATGAAGTCAACAGGTGAAGTTCTCGGTGTTGCAGGCACACTTGAGGAGGCTCTCTATAAGGGACTCATCGGTGCAGGTTACAAGATGAAGAAAAAGGGCGGTGTGTTCATCACAGTCCGTAATTCGGATAAGGCTGAAATCGGCGAAATCGCTAAGAAATATTACGACCTCGGATTCAGAATCTACGCAACAGAGGGTACTGCAGATGTACTCAAGAAGTACGGCATTGACGCTGTAAGCGTAAAGAAGATTCACGAGTCCAAGACAAACAATACTCTTACACTCATTGAATCAGGCAAGATTCAGTATGTTATTTCAACATCGGCAAAGGGTAGAATTCCTTCAAGAGATTCTGTTAAAATTCGCCGTAAGACTGTTGAAAGAAATATTCCGTGTCTTACATCTCTTGACACAGCAAATGCACTTGCAGATTGCCTCAAGAGCCACTATTCACAGCACAGCACGGAGCTTATCGACATTAACCACATGAGAGAGGAAAAGCTTATGTTAAAATTCACAAAGATGCAGGGTATAGGCAATGACTATATCTATTGCAGCACTTTTGATCAGGAAATCAGCAACCCCGAAGCACTTGCAGTAAGACTTTCCGACAGACATTTCGGTATCGGCGGTGACGGTATTATTCTTGTTTGTCCTTCAAAGGTTGCAGACGCAAAGATGAAGATGTACAACCTTGACGGTTCAGAGGGCAAGATGTGCGGTAACGGTATCCGTTGCGTAGGTAAGTTCCTCTATGACCATGGTATGGTTGATATCAACGAAAAAGACGAAATCACAATTGAAACACTCAGCGGTATTAAGAAACTCAAGGCTTATACTTCTGGCGGAAAGGTTAACCGCCTCAGAGTTGATATGGGCAAGGCTATTCTTAATCCAAAGGAAATTCCTGTTGCTCTTGACGGTGACAAGGTTGTTGACAGACCTGTTGAAATTGCAGGCAAGAACTACAACATCACCTGCGTATCAATGGGCAACCCGCATTGCGTAGTATTCATGGACGATATTGATAATCTTGACATTGAAACTGTAGGTCCTGAGTTTGAAAATGACAAGCTCTTCCCTGAAAGAGTAAACACAGAATTTGTAACAGTTCTCGATGACCATACAATCAAGATGAGAGTATGGGAGCGTGGCTCAGGTGAAACATGGGCTTGCGGTACAGGCGCTTGTGCCGTTGCAGTTGCCGCTTGTGAAAACGGTTTCTGCAAGAAGGGCGAAGACATAAAGATCAAGCTCAAGGGCGGCGATCTTATTATCAACTATACTGACGAAACAGTATATATGACAGGTAACGCAGAAAAAGTATTTGAAGGCGAAGTTGAGGTGTAATCGTGGAGATAACCGAACAGAAGAAGAATAAAAAGTATATATTCGTAACAGGCGGTGTTGTATCCGGTCTTGGTAAGGGTATCACAGCCGCATCTCTCGGCAGACTTTTAAAGGCAAGAGGACTCAAGATTGTTGCTCAGAAACTTGATCCGTATATCAATGTTGATCCGGGTACAATGAGCCCCTATCAGCACGGCGAGGTATATGTAACAGAGGACGGTGCAGAAACCGACCTCGATCTCGGTCACTATGAGCGTTTTATTGATGAGGACCTTAACAAGTATTCTAACCTCACAACAGGTAAGGTTTACTCAAATGTTCTTGAAAAGGAGCGTCACGGCGACTACCTCGGCAAGACAGTTCAGGTAATTCCTCACATCACAAATGAAATCAAGTCTTTCATCTACAATGTAGGTGAAAAGACTAATGCCGATGTTGTAATCACAGAAATCGGCGGCACAGTAGGTGATATCGAAAGCCAGCCGTTCCTCGAGGCTATCCGTCAGGTATCTCTCGAAGTTGGCAGAGAGAACAGCATCTTTATCCATGTAACTCTCGTTCCTTACATCAAGGGCAGTGAGGAACACAAGTCAAAGCCTACACAGCATTCTGTAAAAGAGCTTCGTTCACTCGGTATCAATCCCGATATCATCGTTCTTCGTTGTGACGAACCTCTTGAGGAGAGTATCTTCAACAAGATTGCACTTTTCTGCAATGTAAAGCCCGATTGTGTAATCGAAAATATTACTCTCCCGACACTTTATCAGGCACCTCTTATGCTTGAAAAGAGCAACTTCTCAAATGTTGTATGTCGTGAGCTCAATATTGTAACAGACAAAAAGCCTGACCTTTCCGAGTGGGAAGAAATGCTTAACCGTATCAATAACCGTACAAAGAAGTGTAAAATCGCTCTTTGCGGTAAGTATGTTGCTCTTCATGACGCATACCTTTCCGTTGCAGAGGCACTCCGTCACGGCGGTTATGAAAATTCTGCAGATGTTGAAATCAAGTGGGTTGACTGCGAACTTCTTACAAAGTACAAGGTTGACGAACTCCTCGGTGATGTTGACGGTATTCTCGTTCCCGGCGGTTTCGGTAACAGAGGTATCGAAGGCAAAATTATGGCTGCAAAGTATGCCCGTGAACATGATATTCCGTATCTCGGAATCTGCCTCGGTATGCAGACAGCGGTAATCGAGTATGCAAGAGATGTTCTCGGCTATACTGACGCTAACAGCGGTGAGTTTACTCCCGAAGGCAAGCATAATGTTATTGACCTTATGCCTGAACAGGAAGGCATTGAGGATATGGGCGGTACAATGCGTCTTGGTGCATATCCTTGCGTTATCAAGCCTGACTCACTTATGGCTAAGGCTTACGGTCAGCACGAAATTTCAGAGCGTCACCGTCATCGTTACGAATTCAATAACGATTTCAGAGAAGAAATTGAAAATGCAGGCATGAAGATTACAGGTACTTCACCTAACGGACTTCTTGTTGAGGCTGTTGAAGTTCCCGACAACCGTTTCTTCGTTGCTGTTCAGTATCATCCTGAGTTCAAGTCACGCCCGAACCGTGCTCATCCGCTTTTCAGAGAATTTATTAAGGCATCACTTGAAAAGTAATTGATTTTTCCACTTAACTTTCAGATTTAAAGGACTGATTATAATGAAGATTAACAGAAATTTTGACAATCTCGTTCCTAACTATCTTTTTGCAGATGTTGCAAAAAAGACAAACGCGTACATTGCGGCTCATCCCGATAAAAAGGTTATCAAGCTTGGTATCGGCGATGTAACTCTTCCGCTTGCTCCCGTAGTTGTTGAGGCAATGAAAAAGGGTGCAGAGGACCTTGCTCACAAGGAAACTTTCAAGGGCTATCCTGATTATGAGGGCTATGAGTTCCTCAGACAGGCTATTTCAGATTATTACAAGAGCTTTGGCGTTACAGTAGGCGCTGACGAAATCTTTGTATCTGACGGTGCAAAGTCAGACTGCGGTAACATCGGTGACATTTTCTCAAAGGATAATGTTGTTCTCGTAACCGATCCTGTTTACCCTGTATATGTTGACTCAAACATTATGGCAGGCAGAGAAATCGTTTATGCCGCATCTAATGAAGCAAACGGCTTTGCAGCTCTCCCTGATGAAAATGTAAAGGCTGACATCATCTACCTTTGCTCACCTAACAACCCAACAGGTTCTGCATACAACGCTGAACAGCTCAAGGCATGGGTTGACTATGCACTCAAGAACGATGCAATCATTCTCTACGATTCAGCATATGAGGCATTCATCACAGAGGATCTTCCTCGTTCAATTTTCGCAATCGAAGGTGCAAGAAAGTGCGCAATTGAAATGTGTTCACTTTCAAAGACAGCAGGCTTCACAGGTACAAGATGCGGTTACACAATCATTCCTAAGGAGCTTGAGCGTGACGGTCACAATATCTATGCAACATGGTATCGCCGTCAGGCAACAAAGTTCAACGGTGTTTCATGGCCTGTTCAGTGTGCAGCTGCCGCTGTATTCAGCGAAGAAGGTCAGAAGCAGATTAAGGAAAACATTTCTTACTATCAGGAAAATGCAAGAATCATTGCATCTGCTCTTGATGAACTCGGCATCTACTATACAGGCGGTAAGAACTCACCTTACATCTGGCTCAAGTGTCCTAACAATATGGGCAGCTGGGAATTCTTTGATCTCCTCCTCAACGAGGCAAATGTTGTAGGTACTCCGGGTGAGGGCTTTGGCGAAAACGGCGCAGGCTACTTCCGTCTTACATCATTCGGTGACAGAGAAAACACAATTGAGGCTGTTGAAAGAATCAAAAAAGTTCTCACAAACCTCTCAAAGTAATCTGATTAAAAACAGATTATTATATTGAATAATGCAAACAGCGGATAACCCGAAATTTAGGTTATCCGCTGTTTTTATACGGCGAGCCGCCGTTCCCGGTTCGTGAAGATAGTGTGTAGTATTAAAAAGCATATTATGCCCGAGCGTGACATTGCAATTGTCTAAACAAATCCGTAGGGGCGGATATCATCCGCCCGCAAGCAATGGTACAGACCATATGTTAAAACAAATTTTCTAAATGTTGCAAAGCAACTGTAACAATGTAGGGGAGAACACGGTTCTCCCGTCCGTGTGCTATGCACACGATTGTACGCATTGCGTACAAATTTGATTACACAATTTACGCTACATCAAAATATATGTTGTAAACATAAAAATTCATCAAGCGGGCGGATAATATCCGCCCCTACGCAATAAAAAGGACACTCCGTTTGGAATGTCCTTTTGATATACATATTAAAATCAGAACTTAATCTTTTCAGCAATGTAATCGTTGAGCTTGTCAATAGCAACTCTTTCCTGCTGCATTGTGTCACGGTCACGAACTGTTACACAACCGTCGTCAACAGACTCAAAGTCATATGTGATGCAGAACGGAGTACCGATTTCATCCTGTCTTCTGTAACGCTTACCGATTGAACCTGCATCGTCATAATCAGTCATAAAGTCAGCTGAAAGCTGCTCGTAAACCTTGCCTGCCTGCTCATTGAGTTTCTTTGAAAGCGGAAGAACGCAAGCTTTGTACGGAGCAAGTGTCGGATGAAGTCTTAATACAACTCGTGTATCCTTTTCGTCAATAACTTCTTCATCGTAAGCCTCAACAACAAGTGCAAGGAAAAGACGCTCAACACCGAGTGACGGCTCGATAACATACGGAATGTACTTCTCGTTTGTTGTCGGATCAAAATACTCAAGTGTCTTACCGCTTGTTTTGCTGTGCTGTGTAAGGTCGTAGTCTGTTCTGTCGGCAACGCCCCAAAGTTCGCCCCAACCGAACGGGAAGAGGTACTCAAAGTCTGTTGTAGCCTTTGAATAGAAACAAAGCTCCTCTTTTGCGTGGTCACGAAGACGGAGATTTTCTTCCTTAATGTTGAGTGAATAGAGCCAGTCACGGCAGAAACCTCTCCAGTATTCAAACCATTCAAGGTCTGTACCCGGCTTGCAGAAGAACTCAAGTTCCATCTGCTCAAACTCACGAACACGGAAAATGAAGTTACCGGGTGTGATTTCGTTTCTGAAAGATTTACCGATCTGTGCAACACCGAAAGGAACTTTCTTACGGCTTGTTCTCTGAATGTTAGAGAAGTTTACAAAAATACCCTGAGCAGTTTCCGGACGAAGATAAATTTCATTCTTGCTGTCCTCTGTAACACCCTGGAATGTTTTGAACATAAGGTTGAACTGACGGATGTCTGTAAAGTTGTGTTTGCCGCAGTTAGGACACGGAATTTCTTTTTCCTTGATGTAATTCATCATTTCTTCATTTGTCCAGCCTGCAACATTAGTGCCGTCAAAATCTTCGATAAGGTTGTCGGCACGGTGACGGGTTTTACATTCCTTACAGTCCATAAGCGGATCTGAGAAACCGCCGAGATGACCTGATGCAACCCATGTCTGCGGATTCATAAGAATTGCAGAGTCAAGACCTACATTATATTTGTTCTGCTGAACAAACTTCTTGAGCCATGCATTTTTGATATTGTTTTTGAGTGCAACACCGAGTGGACCGTAATCCCATGTGTTTGCAAGGCCGCCGTAAATTTCGGAGCCCGGATAAACAAAGCCTCTGTTTTTACACAGAGCAACGATTTTGTCCATGGTTTTTTTGCTGTTTTCCATAACTTAACCTCTCTTTGCAGATAGATAAAAATAACCATTAAAATAATACAATTATTTGCAACTGTTGTCAAGTGAAAACACCAAATGTGACCGCATAATGATAGGTTTAAAGCAACAATTTGAAAAAATTTACAAACTTGCCAAAAACCACTTGTAAATGTAATCATTTTGATATATAATGTAGTTACTCGAAATTTGAGTAACCAAAAAAGGAGGAATTAGCGATGAAAAAATCATCCAAGGTTCTCAGCTTGGTACTTGCAGTTCTTATGGCTGTATCCTGTTTTTCAGGTTTGACCATTTTCTCTGCATCAGCTGAAGAAACCGACACAAAAATTTATTTTGACGCAACTAATCTCCCCGAAGAGTGGGGAACAACAAAGACTGTATTCTGTCACCTCTACGCTGTAGCAGGCGATGATACACTTGCTGAAACATCATGGCAGGGTAAGGCAGAAAAGTGTAAGCAGGACACTGCAACAGGTCTTTACTACTTTGATACTGCAGCACTTAAGTCAACTGACGGCACAAAGCACGGCGGTCTTCATGACAACGCTGACTATGCTGTAATCTTCTCAACAATTGACACTAAGTCACAGGGCCATCAGACTTGTAACGTAACACTCGGCAAGCCTTGCCTCGGCGACACAATCGTTCTTACAGGCGGCATGGTTGAAAACACAGAAGATTCATCAAAGATGGACTTTGAAGCAACATGGAAGAAGAACAGCGACAACTACGGTCCAAAGGCCGGCATCACATCACTCGGTAATGTAGTTGACGGTTACTATCCTGTTTACCTTTCAAGAGCAGAAATGGTAGCTCAGGCTCTTTACAACTGGGCTGTTAAGAATGCTGAAAAGTACACAGCTGAAGTTGTAGCTAAAATCTGCACACAGGTTCAGGCTGAGCCAATGGATGTTTACAATGCATATGCTGAGATGTATGCAACTCAGCTTGCTGATCCTGTAACATATCCTTTATGTGCACCGCTCACTACAATTGCAGACCTTCTCGGTGTTGATCCTACACCAACAACAGAGGAGCCTACAACTGAAGAACCCACAACAGAAGAACCAACAACTGTTGAGCCTACAACTGTTGAACCAACAACAGAAGAGCCTACTACAGAACCCACAACAGAGCCTGTTGACGAAACAAAGTATGTTGTAGCAGGTGTTGAGGCACTCACAGGTTACACATGGGTTGGCGATCCTGCAGCTGCTCCTGAAAATGTAATGACAAAGAGCGGCGATGTTTATACAAAGACATTCACAGCTGTTCCTGTAGGTAAGGATTATCAGCTTAAGGTTGTTGAAAATGCTGCTGACGGTTCACAGAAATGGATCGGTTATGACGGCACAGACAACAATGTAACATTCAATGTAAACGATATTTGTGATGTAACAGTTACATACAATCCTTCAACAAACAAAATTGATGTTACAGGCGATTCAGTTGAAATTGTAACAGATCTTGCTGTTGATTACATTACTGTAGTTGGTAACGGTTCTGACAACTGGCTCAACGGCGACGCTTGGGTTGTTGATTCTGAGAAGAACATCATGACAGAAGTTTCTGACAAGGTTTATCAGATTACTTTCAAGGATGTAGATTCTTACGAGAACTATCAGTTCAAGTTTGCTGCTAACGGTTCTTGGGCTGCTAACTGGGGCCTTGAAGAGCAGGGTAATGCTCCTGTAGGCAGCGACTTCGACCTCGCTTTCAATGCTCAGAATATGATTATTGACACAGTATCACTTGGTTATGTTGATACAGTTGATATCACAATCACACTTGACCTTACAAACTTCAACTACCTCGCAGGTACAGGCGCTAAGGCAAATGTTAAGATTGACGGTACTCGTGTTCCGCTCATCGGCGATGCAGACGGTGACTACTCAATCACAGTTGTTGACGCTACAACAATTCAGAAGATTGCTATCAACCTCATGAGCATTGCTGCTGACGACACAAACGCATTCAAGGCTTGTGATGCTAACGAAGACGGCAGAATCTCAATCAAGGATGCTACTCTCGTTCAGAAGTACATCGTAGGCGGTTACGAAACAGGCAATGTTGGTTCACCAATTTCTGTTGACTGATTAATCGCTTTTGATTAAATTCACAATTGCAATTTACCCCACAGGTTTTCCTGTGGGGTTATTTTTTGCCGTAAAACAAGGAAATTTTGCCGATAAAGGTGCAAAGTGCAGTAATATGTGGTATAATCATAGTGCAGATGTTCCGACTGCTCATTCGGTGGATTCATTCTGAATTTATGCAGAGTTATATTTAGCTTAGACTCTGAGGAGCTGTTGCTCCGTTGCATATTGCGTCAATTAAAAATGTTCAAAAAGAAAAGAGGCGAAAGATGTATGTATATTCACGATATTTCGAGAGATACTCTTACAACCGAAACATATCCCGGTGATCCCGAAACTGTTGTGACTCCGCTGAGAAGTATTGATGAAGATGACGAGTGCAATCTTTCGCAGATTTCAATGTGCGTTCATGCGGGAACACATATTGACGCTCCACTCCACTTTTGCCCTGACGGCAAGGGAATAACCGATTTAAGGCTCAACACTTTCTACGGAAAATGCACCGTAATAACGGTCAAAGGTGTGCTGACGGGCGAAGATATGGACAAGCTGTTGCCGTATTGCCGAAAACGCATACTTTTTCGTGGAAACGGCAAAACATACCTTTCACATTCTGCCGCAATTGTGCTTGCACAAAGCAGGGTGGTGCTTGTCGGTACTGATGCCGAGTCAATCGCACCGCCGTTTGATGAAGTGAAAACGCACCGTGAACTCGGCAGGGCAGATATTGCCGTCCTTGAAAATCTCAATCTTTCGGGAGTGGCTGACGGCGAATATGATTTGTGTGCGTTTCCGATAAAACTCGGCGGAGTTGAGGCGGCACCATGCAGAGCGATACTTTTTGAACAGGAAAAAGGATTAAACTAAGGTGATATTTATGGTAAAAATGGTAGTATTTGATCTTGACGGCACACTTATGAATTCGCTTACCGATCTTGCTATAAGTGTGAACTACGGTCTGAAACTTAACGGCCTTGAAGAAAAGCCGGTTGAAAATTATAAAACATATGTCGGAAACGGCAGAGAAATGCTCATCAGAAGGGCAATGGGCGATGCGTGGACTGATCACGAGCTTTTTGAAAAGGTCAAGGCTGATTACGACAGACACTATGCCGTTCATTGCAACGACCACACCGCCGCATATGACGGCTGTGCCGAAATGCTTGAAAAGCTTGCACAAAAGGGTGTTAAAACGGGTGTGCTTTCAAACAAACCCGATGAATTTGTTGATAAAATGTTGAAAAAAGCATTCCCTGACCACAAATTCACTCAGGCATGGGGACAGAAACCGCAGTACAAAACGAAGCCCGAACCCGATGCTCTGCTTGCACTCCTCAAGATGAGCGGTGTAACTCCCGAAGAATGTTTCTATGTCGGCGACAGCGATGTTGATGTATTTACAGCAAACAATGCAGGCGTGAAAATGGCGGGCGTTTCATGGGGGTTCAGAGGCAAAAACGAGCTTATGAACGCAGGTGCGCCATTTGTTGCAGATACAGCCGAAGAACTTTTTGACTACATTTGCAAATTTATTTAATAGTATGAATAAGATAAATTATCAGAAAGAACTCGACAAGGTGATTGATAAAATCACAGCTGAGGGTAAAGTTCCGAAGCTGCTTTTGCATGTGTGTTGCGCCCCGTGTTCGTCATACTGCCTTGAGTATCTTTCAAAATATTTTGACATCACGGTCTATTTTTACAACCCGAATATTTCGATTGCGGATGAGTATAATTACCGTCTGAGCGAAGAAAAGCGTCTTGTGTCGCTCATGCCATTTGAACATCCCGTAAAGGTAATCGAGGGCGAGTATCTGCCAAAAGATTACTTTGATTATGTCCAAGGTCTTGAAAATGAACCCGAGGGCGGAAAGCGGTGTGAAAAATGTTTCAGACTGCGACTTGAATCCTCTGCACGCTACGCAAAGGAACACGGCTTTGATTATTTCACAACCACGCTGACAATCAGTCCGCTGAAAAATGCGCAGTTGCTTAATTCAATCGGTGCGGAACTTGCCGAGAAGTACGGTATTCCGTGGCTGTACAGCGACTTCAAAAAGCGTGAAGGCTACAAGCGTTCAATCGTCCTTTCAAAAGAATATGACCTCTACCGCCAAAACTACTGCGGCTGCGTCTTTTCAAAAAGGGATAGTGTTACCGCTGAAAACTAAACTGAAAAAACCGATGCGTCATTTTGATGCATCGGTTTTTTATGAATGAAAATAAAATTACAAAAAGATAAATCGTGCAAAATTTACCAATCTAAATCATCATCTTGCCAAAGGAAATTATCATCATTTTCTTCATTTTGATATTCGCTGTTATCCCAGTTAAAAACAAATTCGCCGCTACTGAAACTGAAACCATTACGGTCGATATATTCGTATTCGCCTGAATCGTAGTTAAAACACCATTTTGCCATAGTAAAACATCCTTCCTTTTTGTTGTAGCATTTTACGATTTTTGTATGCAATATGTTTTATTGCAATGTTCGTTTAAGTAGCAGTTATCACATACGATTCTGGATATTCCCTGCAAAAACAATTCTTTATCGGATGGCAGTTCGTATGGTTTGATTCTTTTAATATTCTCAGGATTTCTGAGTGCAAAGTCAATTTGCTTACCGTTGCTTGTTTTGACATAACGATAAACTTCTGCGAAGAATGATACGCAATCGCCAATTTTGTATTTTTCAAATTGGGCATTGCTCATCCAAACATGTTCTTCTTTACCGTCAAAACAAACTCCATCAGGGAACATTCCTTCTACAAATATACGCTTAAAGCAGATATTGTTCTTTGTTCTTCTTTCAATACGACCTTTGAAACCTAAAGGAATGTTGTAATAACAAGTTTTAAAGTATACCCTAACTTCATGAGATGATTTCATTTGTATATCCAGATATTCATCGTAGGTTAATTTTTCTGCCCCTACAGTTTTATGAAATTCGTCAGGATCAAAATCTATCATGTAATCATGATCTTTCAGTATTACCTTTTGCCCATAGTATTCGGGAAAAAGTTTTTGCATTTTTGTTTGATTTTCTTTTTTGATGTTGCTTTTCATTTTTGTAACCTCCGTTAATAAGTGCTGTTAAAAACAGCCTGACATGCCAACAAAGGTTAGAATCTTATAGGTTCATTATAGAGTATTCAAATGCTTTTTGCAAGAGGATAGCTATAATTTTACGAAAGACAAATCCCCGTCAGAATTTCTGACGGGGATTAATCGTGTTTGCAAATTATTTAACTGAGGTTAACGCATATTAACTTGGTTGTTTTACACAACCGATTTGAGGTATTCGACAATTTCCTGCTGTGTACTCATTTCAAGCACCTTTGCAGTAACTTTGTCTGCCTCTTCTTTTGTCCATGTGGAAATTATTTTTCTCACATTGAGAACTGACGGAGCGGAAACGCTGAATTCTGTGAGTCCGAATGAAATAAGCAACGGAATCATCAGCTTGTTTGCGGCAGCCTCACCGCACATTCCGACTGAAATGCCGTTCTGAACACCGCACTCGATTGTGCGCTTAATCATTCTGAGAACGCTTGGCTGAAGGGGAGAGTAGAGGTAAGACACATCGTTGTTGCCTCTGTCACAAGCCATTGTGTAGCCTGTGAGGTCATTTGTTCCAATGCTGAAGAAGTCTGCCTCTTTTGCAAGCATATCTGCGATAACTGCCGCAGACGCTGTTTCAACCATAACACCAACCTGAATGTTTTCGTTGAAATTTATGCCCATATTGCGTAAATCGGCTTTGCATTCTGCAACAAGCTTTTTGCCCTCACGAAGCTCATCCATAGTTGTGATGAGTGGGAACATAATCTTGATGTCACCGAATGCGCTTGCACGCAAAATGGCTTTAATCTGTGATTTGAAAAGTTCACGGTTTTTAAGGCAATATCTGATTGCACGGAATCCCATGAACGGATTTTCTTCTTTTTCAAGTCCAAGGTACGGAATGTCCTTGTCACCGCCGATATCAAGTGTTCTGATAATCAGCGACTTGCCCTTTAAGATAAGAGCCGCCTTTTTGTAGGCTTCAAACTGTTCGTCCTCTGTCGGAATTGAAGTTCTGTCCATGAACAGAAACTCTGTTCTGAAAAGTCCGACACCCTCGCCGTCTGCATCAACTGCCTTGACAGCGTCTTCGGGTTTTCCTATGTTGCAGAAAAGTTCATAAGCTTCTCCGCTTGCGGATTTTGTTTCTCGTCCCCTGTAATTTTCAAGCTCTTTGCGTTCTGCAAGAAAAGCGTCACGCTTTTTGGAGTATTCTGCAACTGTGTTATCATCCGGATTAACAATTACAGCACCCTCACTGCCGTCAACTACAACTGTGTCGCCGTTTTTCAGGCTTGATGCGACACCCTCAACACTGAGTACAGCGGGAATCTCAAGCGCTCTTGCAAGAATTGCAGAGTGGGAAGTTGTTCCGCCTGTTTCAGTAATAATGCCTGCTATGTTTTCTTTTACAATGCCTGCCGTAACAGAAGGAGTAAGCTCCTTTGCAACAAGCACCGTGCCTTTTGGCGCATCGCTTACTTTAACTTCGTTTACTCCGAGAAGAATGCCGAGAACACCGCTCTTGATATCTCTGACATCAGCCGCACGCTGTTTTGTAAGCTCATCGTCAGCTGCCGAGAACATTGCAATAAACATATCGCACATATGCTCAAGAGCAGATTCCGCACATTGACCATCTGCAATCAGCTTTTCAATTTCACCGCTGAGATACGGATCTCTGATAATCTGAATGTGACCTGCAAGAATTTCTGCCTCTTTTTCACCGGCTGAACTGCGAAGATTTTCGGCCTGTTTTTCAGTGTTGTAGCAAAAAGCATCTACTGCTGCCTTAAAACGCTGTGACTCTGCCTCAGTATCCGTTACTGTTCGTGGAGTGTATTCAAGCGAATGTTCTTCAATAAGCATTACCTTACCGATTCCGATACCCTCGGATGCGGCTGTTCCGTGTAGCATAATCTTCACCTCTTGTAACTGTCTGTCGGCGCTTTACTCGCCAAGACCGCTCTCAATGAGCTGTACTGCCTCTGCAAGTGCCTCGTTTTCGTCAGCACCGTCGCAAATAACTTCGATTTCACTGCCACACTTGATGCAAGCTGCAATAATGTTGAGAAGGCTCTTTGCGTTGTACTGATTGCCGTTGAATTTGATTGTTACATCACAGCTGTATTTGCCCATAGCTGTTGCAAAAACCGATGCCGGACGCATGTGGAATCCCTGTGCATTTGTGAGTACGAGTTCTTTTGATACCATAATAAAATCTCCTTTATAAATAAATTTTTTGTTTTGAAGTTTTGAATTTAATGTCGTGAAAGTTCTTTGAGTTTTGAGGGGTGGCACCGGTTTTTACACCGGTGCCGAGGAACAAAACATTTCAAAAAACGGGTAATAGCAAATTAATTATTTTTTAAGCGGTCTTTTGAGGAGTGCAAGCATAAGCATTGAAACTACTGCACCGATTGCAAGAGCAAGGAGGTAGAAGTACCATGTACCCTGCATTGTTGCGAATACGAAGATACCGCCGTGAGGAGCCATAAGCTTACAGCCAAAGAGAGCTGAAAGTGCGCCTGCTGCTGCTGAACCAACGATACATGAAGGTATAACCTGGAGCGGATGACCTGCTGCGTAAGGAATTGCACCTTCTGTGATGAATGAAAGTCCCATTACATAGTTTACGGGAGCGTTCTTTCTTTCTTCGTCTGTCCAACGATTCTTAAAGAATGTGTTTGAAAGAGCAATTGCGATTGGAGGAACCATACCGCCGATCATAACTGCTGCCATGATGATGTATGCCTGATCGTCTGCGTTTGCAAGGTTAAGTGTTGCGAATGCGTAAGCTGCCTTGTTGAATGGGCCGCCCATATCAATAGCCATCATGCCTGCGAGGAGCGCACAAAGCGGAACCATCATTGCAGGGTTAGCGGCAATAGCGTTAAGACCGTCTGACATGCCTGAGTTAATCATGCCCATGAATGGGTTAACTGTGCACATTACAACGAGAATACCACCGAGTCCGAGGAGCGGATAGATGAGAACGGGCTTGATACCCTCAAGAGCCTTAGGCATCTTGTCACACATTTTTTCAATAGCGAGCATTAAGTAACCGCCTACGAAACCTGCGAGTAAGCCACCGAGGAAGCCTGACGGAACTGTGTTAACAGCACCCGGATCTGCAAAGGTTGCGCCTGATGTTGCCATAAAGCCGCCTACAAGACCAACGAGAAGGCCGGGACGGTCTGCGATTGACATTGCGATAAAGCCTGAGAGGATAGGAACCATAAGGTTGAAGGCTACACCGCCGAGTGTCTTAAACCATGCTGCTACAGGAGTTACTGTACCGAATGCACTGCCGACTTCCTGTGCGTTAACACCGCATGCAATATCAATAAGGAATGCGATTGCAATGAAGATACCGCCTGCTACAACGAACGGGAGCATATGTGATACACCGTTCATAAGGTGACCGTAAGCGCCGCCTTTTTTCTTTGGAGCATCGGCAGAACCGCCCTTGTGATGATATACGGGAACTTCTTTGTTTACAATCTTGTTGATAAGTTCTTCCGGCTTATGAATACCGTCTGAAACAGCACACTGTAAAACGGGCTTGCCGTCAAAACGGGCAAGATTTATTGTGATGTCAGCGGCAATGATGATACCGTCACAATTTGCGATTTCTTCTTCGGTAAGTACATTCTTTGCACCGCCTGAACCGTTTGTTTCAACCTTAATCGGAATGTTAAGGCTGTCGCCGGCTTTCTGGAGTGATTCAGCCGCCATATAAGTATGAGCAATACCTGTTGGGCAAGCTGTGATAGCAAGGACTCTGTAACCCTTCTTTGCAGGAACTTCTGCCTTTGGCTCATCGGGGAACTTCTCTGTTTCTTTTGCATCAATAATTGAGATAAATTCTTCCGGAGTTTTTGCGGCTTTAAGCTGTGCGGTAAAATCTTCGTGCATCAAAAGCTGCATAAGTCTTGCAAGAACTTCAAGATGAACATCACCGTCTGTTGTTGCGGCAATCATAAAGAGCAACTTACAGGGCTGACCGTCAGGTGAGTCATAATCAACACCGTCGGGGACTGTGATAGCTGTGAGAGCCGGAGCCTTTACAGCATCGCTCTTGGCATGGGGAATTGCAACTTCCATACCAACGGCTGTTGTGCCGAGTTTTTCACGGTTGAGGATTCCCTCTTTGTAGGCTTTAACATCCTTGAGGTTTCCGCACTTTTCATGTAATGAAACAAGCTTGTCAATTGCTTCGCTCTTGTTGGCAACTTTAACGCCAAGAGCAATACCCGATTTTTTCAGTAAATCTGTGATACGCATAATCTTCTCTCCTTTTTAATTAAAATTTTGCAAGCAATTCATTTATTTTTTCTTTTGTGGCAAGTCCGTCAAGAAATGCTGTTGCATTTCCGCACACACTGCCTAATTTCAGCGCATAGGGGTAGCTTTTTGTCTTTTCATATCCTGCCACAAAGCCTGCTACCATTGAGTCGCCCGAACCAACTGTGTTGATTACCTTTTCTTTGAGAACTCCTGCTTTGTGTCTTTCTCCAAATTCGTCAATGAGCATCGCTCCGTCACCGCCGAGTGAGATGAGAACATTTTTTGCACCGAGTTTCTGCAACTCTTTTGCATACTTTTCAATGTCATCCTCGGTGTTGATTTCAACTCCGAACATTTCGGAAAGTTCCTGTCTGTTTGGCTTGATGAGGAACGGCTTGTACTTGAGCGCATTGAGCAAAAGTTTTTTTGTTGCGTCAACTACAATTCGTACATCCTTGCCCTTGATTCTTTCAAGGATTCTTTCGTAAACATCATCGGGCATTGTGTTCGGAATGTTTCCTGCAATTACGATTGTGTCGCCGTCGGATATTCTGTCGATTTTTGAAAACAGTCTTTCAAGTTCGCTTTCACTTATGTGAGGTCCCTGACAATTGATTTCTGTTTCGACACCGGCTTTGATTTTTATGTTGATTCTTGAAATTCCGCTTTCAAGCTTAATAAAGTCGGTGATAATCTTGTCGTTGCGAATACCCTTTTCAATTGCGTCACCCGTAAAGCCTGCAACAAATCCGAATGCCGTACTTTCAAGGTCAAGCTCTGCAAGTACGCATGAAACATTGATTCCTTTGCCGCCGTAGTAATATTCTTCGGCGGTTGTTCGGTTTGTTATTCCCGGAACAAGCGAATCAAGTCTGACAATGTAGTCAATTGACGGATTAAGCGTTACGGTGTAAATCATTTTTTAACCTCCTTTATCACCGTTGCCTGCGAAAAGTCCGGTGCAGTCAACTTGTCGGTGATTATGCAACATTTTTCAAGAGGGGCAAATGTTACGGGATACACCCTGCGGAATTTTGAATGGTCTGCAAGGACAAATGCCATATAAGATTTGTTAATTGCCGTTTCCTTTATAAGACCTTCCTCAATGTCGGGGGTTGTGAATCCCGAACTAAGGTCAATTCCGTTTGCTCCCATAAAAGCTTTTGTAAAATTAAAGCAGTTTATGCTTTTTATTGCTTCGGCACCTACAACAGCCTCGGTAAGCGGTTTTATCCTTCCGCCTACTATATATGTTTGCATACCCTTGTGGATAAGCATTCTGGCATGTGTTATGCCGTTTGTAACATAGGTTGCGTTTGTATTTGTAATGTGGTCAACAAGCTTTAATGTTGTTGTTCCTGCGTCAATATAAACAAAGTCGGAGTCGTTGATAAGCTTTGCACAATATTCTGCAATCACATCTTTTTCATCGCTCATAACGGTTTCACGGTTGCTTACCGCATCTTCAAAAACACCCTCGTTTCTGGTGATTGAAGTTGCACCGCCGAAAACTTTTGTGAGCTTTCCCATCTCATCAAGAGCGGAAAGATCTCGTCTTATTGTTGACTCGGAGGAGTCAAGCAACTTTGTCAGTTCCGACACCGTGACCGAATTTTTTTCATCGAGCAAATCAAGTATTGCACGATATCTGTCTTGTGTAAGCATTATCCTCACCTCTTGACTATATTATAGCACCCGTTTTTCAAAAGTCAAGCAAATTCCGTCAAAAAAATTCAAAAAAATTCAATTTTTTTGAATTTCAGTAAGATTAGCCAACAAAAAAGTATTGAATATTATTTTAAAACAGTACAATATTACCACTCGATGGTTAAATTTGGTCAATTTGATTGTTTTTCACTCAAATTCGGTCAAATTAATTATTTCGGCTATAATTCTTTTAGCGTGTTGACTGCAAGGTGTTTTTATACTACAATATTAACCGTTGTGTACAAAAAAAGCCTGCAAGCTTTTTGCAGGCTCAAAAACGGTGAAATCACACATTTACAGTTTTTGTTTTTTTATGTTTCTTTATACATATATATGTATATGTCATTCCGACAAATTTTCAATGACTGTGATTTTCCGTTTGTCGGAGATTATAAGGTTTTCCTCATTCATCTTTTTTATTTCACGCATCATTGCACTTCGGTCAACAGAAAGATAATCTGCAAGGTCGGAGAGAGGGAGAGGAAGATAAAAGGTGTCTTTGCCTTTTTCGGTTTTAATGTATTCAAAAAAAGTCAAAAGCTTGCTCCTCAGCGTCTGCTGACAGAGAATGTCTGTGTGGGCAAGGCTTTTTTTATGAGATTTTTTGATGTACGCATTTATGATCTTCAGATGTTTACTGCAATGCTTTTCGCAACAGGCTGTGAATTTTGAATATTTCACAAAATCAATTTTGCAGTTTGTTTTGGCGGTCAGATAAAAAATTCTGTTGTCGGATTCAGGCACAATGCAGGTGACGATTATGTCGCCCTTTTCATAAAAAGAAATAATTCTTCGCTGATTTTCGGCATTGTCGGTTGTCAGATAAACAGTTCCTTCTTTTATGATACAAATTGTGTCATTTTCGGGTGAATATGTAGTTATGATTTCGCCCCTTTTATACTCTCTTTCAACGGGTTGAAAACACTCGTTTATCCCGATGAAATCTGATTTTTCAAGCCTTGCACCGCTTATTTCTTCTATCATTTGTAACACTCCATAATGTGTGGCATTTTTTGTCTTGCCACAAGATATAGTATAGTATATCACATAATTGTTGCCTGTGCAACAGTATTTATATTACAATTATTGTATAATTAGTCTTGCATTCGCAAGGGGAGTTTTTCCCCTTGCAATTTTATTGCAAAATGGCATTTTTAAGAATTTTACTTTTTACATATAGGATATTTTTACTAAGGAATTACCACAAAATAATGAAAAAGGGGAAGGATTATGAGAATTATCAAGCGTAACGGCTCAGAAGAAGATTTCAATATTGACAAAATCATTAATGCCGTTAAAAAAGCAAACGGTTCAGGGGAACACAAATTTCTTACAGACGAACAGATTGAGGATATTGCCGACTATGTTGAATACAAGTGCAATAAAATTCAGAGAGCCGTATCCGTTGAAGAAATTCAGGATATGGTTGAGGATCAGCTCATGGCAAAGGGTGCGTTTGAGCTGGCAAGAAGATATGTGCGTTATCGCTACAACCGTTCACTTGTTCGTAAGGCAAACACTACCGATAACAGAATCCTTTCGCTTATCGAGTGCAACAACGAAGAAGTAAAGCAGGAAAATTCAAATAAGAACCCGACTGTCAACAGCGTTCAGCGTGACTATATGGCAGGTGAGGTCAGCCGTGACCTTACAAGAAGAATGCTTTTGCCGGCTGATATTGTTGAGGCTGATAAGGAAGGCATCATTCACTTCCACGATTCGGACTATTTTGCACAGCATATGCACAACTGCGACCTCGTAAACCTTGAGGATATGCTCCAGAACGGTACTGTTATCAGCGACACACTCATTGAAAGACCGCACAGTTTTTCAACAGCATGTAACATTGCAACACAGATTATTGCGCAGGTTGCAAGTAATCAGTACGGTGGTCAGAGCATAAGCCTTGCTCATCTTGCACCGTTTGTTCAGGTTTCCCGTGAGAAAATTCGCAGAGAAACTCTTGCAGAAATCGAGGAGCTCGGTGTTCATCCCACAGAAGAAAAAATCAATGATATCGTTGAGCAAAGACTTCGCAAAGAAGTAAACCGTGGTGTTCAGACCATTCAGTATCAGGTTGTTACTTTGCTCACAACAAACGGTCAGGCTCCGTTTGTAACCGTATTTATGTATCTTAACGAGGCTAAAAATGAGCAGGAAAAGCACGACCTCGCTATGATTATTGAGGAAACACTCAAACAGCGTCACAAGGGCGTTAAAAATGAAAAGGGTGTGTGGATTACTCCTGCCTTTCCAAAGCTTATTTATGTGCTTGAGGAGGATAACATCACTGAGGACAGCAAGTATTGGTATCTTACAGAGCTTGCCGCAAAGTGTACCGCAAAGAGAATGGTTCCCGACTATATCTCTGAGAAGGTTATGCTCCAGAGCAAAATTGATAAAAACGGTGAGGGACATTGCTTTACCTGCATGGGTTGCAGAAGTTTCCTTACTCCGTATGTTGACGAGAACGGCAAGCCGAAATATTACGGCAGATTCAATCAGGGTGTTGTAACGGTAAACCTTATTGATATCGGACTCAGCGCAGGCAAGGACCTTGATAAATTCTGGAAGATTTTTGACGAGAGAATGGAACTCTGCCACAGAGCATTGCAGTGCCGTCACGAGCGTCTTACAGGCACACTTTCGGATGCCGCTCCTATTTTGTGGCAGTACGGTGCTTTGGCAAGACTTAAAAAGGGTGAGAAAATTGACAAACTCCTCCACGGCGGTTATTCAACACTTTCACTCGGTTATGCAGGTCTTTGGGAGTGCGTTTACAGCCTTATCGGCAAAAAGCTCACAGAAAAAGAGGGCAAAGAACTCGGCCTTGAAATCATGCAGAAACTCAATGACTATTGTGCAAAGTGGAAAGAGGCGGAGGACATCGACTACAGCCTCTACGGCACACCGCTTGAAAGCACAACATATAAGTTTGCAAGGTGCCTTCAGAAGCGTTTCGGAATCATCAAGGGTGTAACAGACAAGAACTACATCACTAACAGCTATCATGTTCATGTTACGGAAAATATTGACGCATTCAGCAAGCTGAAACTTGAATCCGAATTTCAGGCTTTGTCACCGGGCGGTGCAATCAGCTATGTTGAAGTTCCTAATATGCAGGACAACATTCCGGCTGTTTTACAGGTTATCAAGTTCATTTACGATAACATTATGTATGCAGAGCTTAACACAAAGAGCGACTACTGTCAGGTTTGCGGATATGACGGAGAAATCAAGATTGTTCACGATGACGGCAAGCTTGTGTGGGAGTGTCCTAACTGCGGCAACCGTGATCAGGACAAGATGAATGTTGCAAGAAGAACTTGTGGATATATCGGAACTCAGTTCTGGAATCAGGGCAGAACTCAGGAAATTGAGGAAAGGGTGCTTCACCTCTGATGAATTACGGAGAAATTAAACTCTGCGATATCGCAAACGGTGAGGGAGTGAGAGTATCGCTCTTTGTATCGGGCTGTACTCATCATTGCAAAAACTGCTTTAATCCGCAGACATGGAGCTTTGATTACGGCGAACCTTTTACAAAAGAGGTTGAGGATAAAATTCTCAAAGAGCTTGAACCGTCATATATTGACGGGCTGTCATTGCTCGGCGGAGAACCCTTTGAGCCGTCAAATCAGAGAGTTTTAGTGCCGTTCTTAAAGCGTGTCAGAGAAAAATATCCCGACAAAACAATCTGGTGTTATTCGGGTTATCTGTTTGACAAAGAACTTCTCTCCGACAGCAGAGCAAGATGTGAATGTACTGACGAAATGCTTTCGATGCTTGATGTGCTTGTTGACGGTGAATTTGTTGAGGCACTTCACGATATAAGCCTTGCTTTCAGAGGCTCGTCAAATCAGCGTATTATAGATGTAAAAGCGTCACTCAAAGAAAATAAAATAATTCCCCACAAACTTATGAAAAGGGGAGTGTAACAGAAAAGCGGCAGTTATAAAACTGTCGCTTTTTGTAATATTGTTGAATTATTGTGTGTAATATTGTTGATTTTGTAAGGCAAATAGTGTAAAATGATAGCATACTATTTATAGAACATTATGCAAGGAGCGATTATATATGGTATGTAAAAATTGCAATCACGAAATCGACAACGGTGCAATGTTCTGCACTTATTGCGGAACTCCTGTTGAGCAGGTTTCAGAGCCTGAAACACAGCCTGTTGAAAATACGGTAGCTGAAGATGTTCAGCAGAACCCTTATGAGAATGTGCAGACTGCACAGCCGGAGGTTGATAACGCACAGCCGACTGCAGACAGTCAGCCACAGCAGAATCCGTATTCTTCTCAGCAGTACGGTCAGCAGAATCAGGCTTATTATCAGCAGCCACAGCAGAACAAAACTTCATACGGTCAGCAGTTTACGAACTCGCCGAACAATGCTTACGGTGCAAATCAAGGCAAGTATGACAACCAGTATCAGAGCTACAACAACGGCTACAATCAGCAGTACAGCACACAGTATCAGCAGACATACAATGCACAGCCTGTACCGCCCGTTGTTCCGTCATACGGTACTCCCGACACTCAGCCTGTAAGCGTAGGCGGTTGGATTGGTGTTATGCTTTTAACCTGTCTGCCGCTTGTAAACCTTATTATGCTCTTTGTTTGGGCATTCAGCTCATCAACAAAGAAGTCACTCAAAAACTACGCAAGAGCCGCCCTTATCATGATTCTTATCGGAGTTGTACTTGCAGTAGTTGTTTCAATTATACTCGCAGTCTGCGGTATCAATATTTTCAACGGAGTTTTCCGTGCAGGATATTACTATTATTAAGCATTTTTCGTTCGTGAAGAAAGTATGATATAACAAAAACATATCATGCCCGAGCGGAAATTTTTAAAAATTGAAAGTTGAAAATGGAAAATTGAAAATTATGGTCGGGAATAAAGTTTTGTTAAGTGCAAATCTTATTGTTCCCGACCATATCTATATTTATTTGCAATAACGGCGAGCCGCCGTACCCAGTTCGTGAAGATAGGTTTTATAATGCCAAAAACAAATCATGCCCGAGCGTAGTTTTGTGATTGTTTGTGCAATCAACCGTAGGGGCGTTCATTGGACGCCCGCAAGTAATGGTAGAAAATTTATGCTATTGCATATTATATAAATGTTGCAATGTTGTTTTTATACTGTATCAGCGAACACGGTTCGCCGATACAAAAAAATCCCTGTCCATAACGGACAGGGATTTTTGCATTAACCAAACATTAATTATTAGTCAAAGAACTTATCGTGGATAGCGCTTACAGCCTTGTCAGCGTCTGCTGAGTCGATAAGAACTGAAACCTTGATTTCGCTTGTGCTGATCATCTGGATGTTGATCTGAGCGTCATAAAGAGCCTCGAACATCTTTGTAGCAACACCTGCATGGCTTTCCATACCTGCACCGACGATTGAAATCTTAGCAACCTTATCATCATAGAGAATTTCCTCTGCACCGAGGTTCTCTGTGTATTCCTTCATAAGAGCAACAGCCTCTTCGCCTCTGTTCTTGGCAACTGTAAAGCTGATGTCCTTCTTGCCGTCATGACCGATTGACTGAAGAATAATGTCAACATTGATATCTTTAGCAGAAAGCTTTGAGAACATCTTGAAAGCAAGACCGGGGATATTCGGAACACCCATAACAGAAATTCTTGCAACATCTGTATCTTTAGCAACACCGCTGATTAACATTTTTTCCATTTTAGTTTTCTCCTTTACAATTGTACCCGAAGCCTTTGTCATACTTGAAAGCACTTCAAGCTCGATATTATATTTTTTAGCCATTTCAACCGAACGGTTGTTAAGAACCTGAGCACCGAGTGTAGCAAGCTCAAGCATTTCATCATAAGAGATTTCCTGAAGTTTCTTAGCGTTCTTAACCTTTCTCGGGTCAGCTGTGTAAACACCCTCAACATCGGTGTAAATCTGACAGAGGTCAGCATGCATTGCAGCCGCAATAGCTACGGCACTTGTGTCTGAACCGCCTCTGCCGAGTGTTGTAATATCGCCGTATTTTGAAAGGCCCTGGAAGCCTGCAACGATTACAATGTTCTTCTTGTCAAGCTCTTTCTTAATTCTGTCAGGCTCAACTTTTCTGATTCTTGCGCTTGTGTGAGCAGAAGTGGTGTTAAAACCTGCCTGCCAGCCAAGAAGTGAAACAGCGTGGTAACCGAGCTTTTCGATTGCCATTGCAAGAAGTGAAATAGAAATCTGCTCGCCTGCGGCAAGAAGCATATCTTTTTCTCTCTTTGAAGCCTTTGGATTGATTTCGTTTGCCTTTTCAATGAGGTCATCTGTTGTGTCGCCCTGAGCGGATACAACAACTACAACATCATTGCCCTTTGCGTAAGTGTCTGTTACGATTGATGCAACATTCATTACTCTTTCGGCATTGGCAACAGAGCTGCCGCCAAATTTCTGAACTATCAAACTCATGTACTTAATACTCCCTCTGTAAAATTATAAATCAGCCACACGGATACTTGAAAGTACCGAAACACCGTCAGCCTCAAGCTGAGCAATCTTCTCGGCAAATTCGCTGTACGGCATAGCCTTGACAACAAATGCTTTTTCATCGGCAGGTGCGTCAGCTTTATTGATTACTGTTACATCACCGAATACCTTTTCTGCCTTTTCTGCAACATCACTGCCGTTTGCACGAACATACATAGCACGGCTTGACTCCTCCCAAGGAAGAATGTTTTTGCCGTTGCCGTCTGCCCAGTAAAGGAACTTTCTTGTCTTGAGATGCTTACAGCAGTCGATTACATCTGCTACAACTGCGCTTGCTGTAGGAAGTTTGCCTGCACCTTTGCCGTAGAATACTACATCGCCTGTGCAGTCGCCTCTTACCATAATGCCGTTGAACTCGTAGTCAATGTTAGCAAGCTGGCTCTTGTTCGGAACAAGCATAGGAGCAACGATAATGTCAATCTTGCCGTCCTCAAGACGCTTAACACTGCCGATAAGTTTGATTACGCAATGGAAAGCCTCTGCGTATCTGACATCTTCAAGTGTAATTTTTGTAATGCCCTCTGTATGTACAGAGTCGGGATAAACATGCTTTCCGTATGCAAGAGATGCAAGAATACAAATCTTACGGCAAGCATCGTGACCTTCAATATCAGCGGCAGGATTTCTCTCGGCAAAGCCAAGTTCCTGAGCAAGCTTGAGCGCATCGTCAAACTGCATACCGTCCTCAATCATCTTTGTAAGGATAAAGTTTGTTGTACCGTTAAGAATACCGGCAATCTCGTCAACATTGTTTGCAACAAGACACTGGCTCATCGGGCGGATAATCGGAATACCGCCGCCTACCGATGCTTCAAAGAGGAAGTTTGTGTTTGTTTCCTTTGCAATCTCAAGAAGTTCTGCACCGTGAGCGGCAACAAGCTCCTTGTTTGAAGTAACAACACTCTTACCTGCTTTAAGACATCTCTTTACAAAGTCATAAGCAGGATTAAGACCGCCCATAACTTCAACAACAACTCTTATTTCGAGGTCGTTGATGATATCTTCAAAGTTCTTTGTGAATCTGTCTGCAAGCGGGCTGTCGGGGAATTCACGAAGGTCAAGAATCTTCTTGACATAAACTTCTTCACCGATGCTTGCGTAAAGCTTCTGTTTGTGTGTTGTAAAGATTTCGGCAACGCCTGAACCTACAACACCGTGACCCATAATTGCTATTGAAACCATATCTAAAAACCTTTCCTTTCGAGTTTTTGGTTTTAACCTGTTATTTTATTCTGCGGCAGAGGGAGCGTCCTCGCCGCCGCCTGACGGTTCACCGCCACCGGAGCTTTCGCCACCACCGGAGGGTTCTCCACCGCCGGAGTTATCGCCTCCGCCCGAAGGTTCTCCTCCACCGGAATTGTCACCGCCTGAATTATCTCCGCCACCGGAGTTATCGCCGCCGTGGTTTTCACCGCCGCCGTTGCTTGTGTCGCTGCCGTAATCGCCCCAGCTGTTGTCACCGCTGTAATCGGGATCGTAGTAGCTTGAGGAGTCGGAGGTGTCTGAGCCGTATTCATAGTTACCGCTGTAATATGAACCGCCCGAACCCGGCATATTGTCCTCGGTGTAGTAGCCTACATATCGTCCCGAAATGTTATCTGTTGAAACAATAAGTCCTGTTGTAGGATCATATGTTGCCTCAATCAGGTTGTCGGATATTTTATATTCCTTGTTTTCTTTGCCTTCAAGGTACTTGCCCATAACATCTGCAAAGAATTTTGTTGCTGTTGTTCTTCCGCTGTAGGAAATGGTTGCAGGGTTATCAAAACCGCACCATGTAGCCATTACGGCATATGGTGAACATCCGCAGAACCATGAGTCTTTATCGTTATCGGTTGTACCTGTTTTACCGATAATGTCCCAGCCTGAAATCTGAGCATAATGTGCATTTGTGTGAGCGCTGTTTGTAACATTGTAGTGAAGCAGTCTGTTCATAATTCCCGCTGTTTCGGCTGAATAAGCCTGTTTCGGAACTGCGTCACGGTTATCAATGATTATGTTGTCCTCTGAGTCTGTTACATAGTAGTATGTGTACGGTTCATAGTAAAGACCGCCGTTGCCGAGATATGTGTAAGCGGCTGCCATTTCTCTTACGGTAACACCACCGTTCATACCACCGATTGAAAGAGCACCTGTATTCTGTGAATCCTGTTCTGTAAGATTCTTGAATCCCATTTTTGTAACAACCTGCTGATATGCAACACTCGGACCACCGATAAGTTCCATAGTCTGAGCGGCTGTTGCGTTTGATGACCACTCGATAGCATCGGGAAGGCTCATGTTGCCGTTGTAGTAACCGTATGCGTTGTCAGGACCTGAAACAAGCTGACCGCTTTCGTTTGTACGATAGTTGTCAAGCGGTTCATCGAGAACCATTGATGAGAAGTAAAGTTTCTTTGATTCGATTGCGTAGGGATAAACAACAACGGGCTTGATTGAAGAACCCGGCTGGAGTACGGAATTGTACGATCTGTCCCAGCTGAGTGCGCCCTCTTTCTTTGTCGAAGAACCTACAGTTGCGATTACTCTGCCGTCATAGCCCATAATCGTTGATGCAATCTGAAGGTCGGGATCACTTGATTTATCAATGTTGAGTGCCGCATTTTCAAGATAGGTCTGAGCCTTTTCATCCATTGCACAGTAGATTTTAAGTCCTTCTGTGTAAAGCTTTGAAGATGCCGCAGACTCGCTTATGTTGTAATATTCTGCAATATCTTTCTGAAGATCACGGAAAACCTGATCAATGTACCAGTTCTGAACATCCGCCTCGTCATCATCGTCATCGTCATCGGATGCCTGCCAGCCGACAAATGTCATTGTGGCACTTTCTTTCATAGCCGCATCAAATTCGTCTTTGGTGATTTTCCCCTGATCGTACATTTCGTTGAGAACGATTTCACGGCGTTCCTTGTTGTTTTCGGGGAAAACGAGGGGATTCCATCTTGACGGGTTCTGTGTGATTCCCGCAATTGCCGCACATTCTGCAATTGAACAGTCCTTGATACTCTTGCCAAAGTAAAGCTGAGCCGCAGATTCAACACCCTGACAGTTGTTACCGAAGTTTACAACATTGAGGTATGCCTCAAGAATCTGGTCTTTGGTGTATTCCTGTTCAAGCTTGAGTGCCTTTGTGATTTCACGAAGTTTTCTTGTGATTGAAACCTCGTTGTCATCCGTAATGTTCTTAATGAGCTGCTGGGTGATTGTTGAACCGCCGTATGAGTCCGAACCTGTTGCAAGGTTTGCAACAGCGGAAAGGGTTCTGCCCCAGTCAACACCGTTGTGGTCGAAGAAACGCTTGTCCTCGATTGCAACTACCGCATCTTTCATTGCCTGAGGAATATCCTGATTGTCAACCCAGATTCTGTTCTCGGTATCATACAACTTCTGATATTCCTTAAACTCCTTTGTATCCTCATTCTGAACATATATTCGGCTCGTCTGGTTCATAGACTTTGCCTTGAGGTCGATGCCCGTAGGCTCAGATGCAAGGGTAAAAATGTAGATAGCAAGTGAAATGCCCATAATCAGCAGGGCAACCAGGCATACCGAACAAACGGTAATCAGGAACTTGCCGAAACCCCTGAAAAATCTTTTTGCACCTCCGTCAGCTTTTTCGGACAATTCATTTTGCTGAAGGTCCTTATACTGACTGATGTCAGTTTCACGCTTGTTTCGCATATTATCTCCTTTATCAATTCACAATTTACGGTTACAAAACCGTCAGTTTGCAATTTGTCTGAGTGATTTGCACAAACGCAGTGCGCCGGCTGTAATACATAAGTTATATAATAACATATATGTTCAAAATTACAAGCAGGAATACTCATTTGATTATTATATCACTTGAAAAGAAAAAAATAAATATATTAATGCAAATTTCTGTTAAAAAATATGCAGAATTAAGGCGGTCTTTTGGTTGGAATTTTATAAAAATGGTGAATATAACCTTTGATTCGGGTAAAAATAGAAGTAAAAACTGACGGAAAGAGTGCTGTATTATGAAAAAAATAGTTGGATTAACAGGTGTGATTTTGATTGCGTGTATGATGATAAGCTCACTTTTTGCCCCCGTGAATTCTGCCGAAAACACCTCTGCAACAAGCGATTATTCGGCATCTCAAAATGAGGGAACAGGGGAAAGTGACTACATCATAAAAGCCGAAAACGGATACATTGTTGTGTACAAAAAAGGTGAAAACAAAGCCTATCTCACAACCGACTGCAGGGTGTCAAATCTGCCCAAAGGCGACGCACTTTACCTTGAAAAAGGTATTGAAATAAAGGGAAAGGAAAACCTTATGAAAGCTCTTGAGGATTATTGCAGTTAAGGGCAGAACAGTAAGATAATTGTTCATATATATTGACTTTTCTGTGCTTTTGGAGTAAAATCAAACTGATATGCCATAAAGTATTGAATCAGGTGCAGAATTTGCCGTGAATTTTTCAAAATGATGAAATCTTGCAAATTTTCTGTTTCTGAAAATCAAGTAAAAATGCAGAAAAGGAGATATTACATATGATTTCTACTGTCATTGACCAGTCACTCGGTCTTGAGTTCCCTATTTTTCAGGGAGGCATGGCTTGGGTAGCTGACGCATCACTTGCCGCAGGTGTTTCAAACGCAGGCGGTCTTGGTATTATTGCGGCTATGAATTCCAACGGTGAACAGCTCCGTGAGGAAATCAGAAAGTGCAAAAAAATGACTGATAAAATTTTCGGCGTAAACATCATGCTTATGAGCCCCTTTGCAGAGGAAGTAAGCGATGTTGTTGTTGAAGAAGGCATCAAGGTTATTACAACAGGTGCAGGCAACCCCGGTAAATATATGGCAAAGTGGCTTGAGGCAGGCATCAAGGTTATTCCTGTTGTTCCAAGTGTTGCACTTGCAAGAAAGATGGAAAAAGACGGTGCTTTTGCCGTTATCGCAGAGGGCGGCGAGTCAGGCGGTCATGTAGGTGACCTCACAACAATGGCTCTTGTTCCTCAGGTTGTTGATGCAGTAAACATTCCTGTAATTGCCGCAGGCGGTATTGCAGACGGCAGACAGATTGCCGCAGCATTTATGCTCGGTGCTCAGGGTGTTCAGGTCGGCACAAGATTCCTCGTTGCCAATGAATGTACTATCGCTCAGGAATATAAAAACAAAATTCTCAAAGCAAGAGATATTGACACGGTTGTGACAGGTAAAAGACTCGGTCACCCTGTTCGTTCAATCCGTAACTCATTCACCCGTGAATACACAAAGGCTGAATACGATTCATCTAATGTTTCCGATGAGGAACTTGAAAACATGGGACTCGGCAGACTCAGAATAGCCGCAAGAGAGGGCGATGTTTCTCAGGGTTCTGTTCTTGCGGGACAGGTTGCAAGTATGGTTAAAAAGGAACAGCCTGCAAGAGAAATAATTGAAGAAATGTTCTCACAGGCAGAAGAAGTATTGAACGGAGCAACAAAATGGGTAAAATAGCATTTATTTTTTCAGGTCAGGGCGCACAGTACAGCGGTATGGGCAAGGATCTTTACGATAACTCACCTGCCGCAAAAGCTGTTTACGAAATGGCTGATTCTATAAGAGAAAACACTTCAAAGCAGTGCTTTGAGGGTACAATGGAAGAACTTTCAAAGACAGTAAA
>CACXYD010000002.1:0-586 GCA_902771755.1 uncultured Ruminococcus sp.
GCGTCGGTCCAGCGGCGCACGTTGTACATGGGGTCGGGAGCGTAGATGCCGAAGGAAATCCGGACAAGAACGTAGGCGAGGACAAAACCGTTATAGTAACACAGAAGGTAAACGGCAAAAAGGTTCTCATTGAGGTAACGGATCACGGTGACGGTATTCCGCCCGAAAAGCTTGAATACATCTGGGATCGTTACTACAAGGTTGACAAGGAGCATAAACGTGGCGTTATCGGCACAGGACTCGGCTTGTCGATAGTCAAGGGTATTCTTGACAGCCACAAGGCAAGGTATGGCGTTCGCAGTACGCTCGGCAAGGGCAGTACATTCTGGTTTGAACTCGATATTGTTTCGGTTAAAAAGCGAAACAAGAAGAATTCGGACGAAAATAAAGAATAAACAACAAATCCCGAACACGGTAAAATGTGTTCGGGATTTTTTCATAAAATACTTATAAGATTGTCGGTTGAAAAGAGGGAATTGAAAATGAATTCGTCCTCTAAAAGTTCGCCGTTTTCGTAGGAGTGTTCGACCTCTTTGGAGTATCTTTGCAGAATTTTCACGATTTCAGCTTGTGTTGGATTTTCAAG
>CACXYD010000002.1:644-65207 GCA_902771755.1 uncultured Ruminococcus sp.
GTCACTATGTATGCACAGACCATTCGCTTGATTGTGGAGATGACATTCATGCTGTCGATTGCAGAGAGGTAATATCTGCGGACATAGTAGTCAAGGTAGGCGGTAAGCTGTTTATCAAAGCGGTTTGACAGCGTTTTATTCTTTGCAAATTCGGCAGTTGTTTCAAGCTCACAAAGCCAGTTTTTGCTCATAATATCAAGGGTTTTGTGCAAATCAAAAATGAATGACACATCACCGCAGTTTTGCTTTTCGTATTCATCGGATGGCATGGATGAAATATCAAAAATTTCATCGTCAAGCATATTCTGCACACGGTCATTGAACGCAAGAAGTCTGCACAGTCTTTCGGGCAAAGGCATTTTGCTATCGGAGAGAATTTCAAGCGTGCGTTTTCTTGCAGAAAGCAGAAAATTCATCTCGGTTGTGCTGTAATCGGCAGATGAATCTTGCGGAATATGGGTTGCAAAGTTTGTGTCAAAATCGGACTCAAGCATAAGCCTTGCCGCCTCGGGACAGGCAAACGAGAGCGTGTGTTCGCAAAAGGCGGTGTAGTCCTGAGTGATTCTCGGGAACTCCTTACAGGTGTGGCACAGGTGATTTTCACCGAGGTTGATGTAGATGTCGCACAACATATCGCTGTTCCAGAACGGGCATTTTTCGCCTTGCTTGATGAAAATTCTGTCGCCGTCCTCATCAATTGTCATAAGCGACCTCAGCTTGTCGCCAAACTCGCCTTTGGCGGTATTATAAAAATCAAAGCTTGTATCATCGACAACAACATCCCAGTCCTTGCAGCAGCTGTCTGGACAGAGGTTTGCAATGCATTTAAATTTTTCGCAGTATTTCGGAAAGTAGTGTTTCATAGTTATGTCCATTTCAAGGTAAGAATAAATTGTTCGTAGGCATCATCCCAGCCGTCGATTGCGTTCACTCCGCCGCCGTTTACACTGCGAAGTTTGGTGTCGCTTTCGTCAAGTCCGAGTGCAAAAAGCTCGCCTGCGCTGATTTTGTAGCCGAGCGACTGACAAAGGGAACAGAAGTTGTCAATCGGGTTTTCGCTTTGTTCGGTTTTCAGAAGTTTTTCTTTAAGCTCTGCGTTGCTTTTGGCGTCACAGAGAAGTCGGTCGAGTTCTTCCCGTATCATAAAATCACCACGAAAAATAAAATGAAGTTTCATAAAAACGGACCGCCCAAAAATGAACGGTCCGCATTTAGCTTTTAAGATTTACTCAATAATTACTCAATTGAGCTGTCGAGGTATTCCATAAGCTCCTCGTCATCTTTTTTCTGCTTATCCTTAACGATAAAGAACGCTGTGAGAGCAGCAGAAAGAGCTGCAACTGCAGAGATGATACCGATAATTAAAGCCCATCTGCACTTATGATTTTTCATATTCTGTCGCCTCCAAATTTTGTATGCTTGTATGGCAGTAGTATCTGCCGTATCTTTTATTTATATTCTAACAGTTTTTACAAAAATGTCAACAGAACAAAATAAAAAAGCAGAGAATATTCTCTGCTTTTAAGCTTGTAAGATTTATTGCACTTATGCTGATGCGTTAAGTCTTTTAGCAAGTGATGATTTGCTTCTTGCTGCAGTGTTCTTGTGAAGAATACCCTTAGCTGCTGCCTGGTCAATTTTCTTAATAGCAAGACGAACTGCCTCTGTTTTGTTGTCAGCGTTAGTGTCAACTGCGTAGTAAGCCTTCTTTACAGCTGTTCTGAGAGCTGACTTTGTAGCTTTGTTACGAGCAGTCTTTGTAGCAATAACTTTAACACGCTTTTTAGCAGATTTGATGTTTGGCATTGTCCCACCTCCTTAAAGTATCGGTCATATAGGAATTATGATAGCACAAGAATGTGCAAAAATCAAGTCTTTTTACAAAAAAAGTTGGATTTTATGCGGATTTTATCGGTTTTCTCTGCTCCGCAACAACATCTTGTGTATTGATTTTTTCATTTATCTATATGCTGTAACAGAAAAATGGCTTTTCAAATAATTTTTTAAAAGAAAAATTTCTGCCACTTAGATTTTAAACATTTACGGTAATTTTGTCAAGCAATTCTCCCACTTTTTCGTGGAACACAAGATTTGCGTTCTTGTCCATAGGAGTAGGATCACGATTGATAAGCACAAGATTGTCGCCGCCGAAGTAGCGGATAAACCCTGCCGCCGGATAAACCGTAAGGCTTGTGCCTGCAATAATCAGCGTGTCAGCCTTTGAAATTGCATTGACCGCACCCGTTACCGTGCTGTCGTCAAGTCCTTCTTCATAAAGCACAACATCGGGTTTTATAATGCCGCCGCAAGTACATTTTGGAATGTCAGCCGAGTTCTTAATAAACTCTGCGTCATAGAACTTTCCGCACTTAGTACAGTAGTTGCGAAGAACACTTCCGTGCAGTTCGTAAACACGCTTACTGCCCGCCGCTTGATGAAGTCCGTCAATGTTTTGGGTAACAACAGCCGAAAGCTTTCCTGCCTTTTCAAGCTCTGCAAGCTTATAGTGCGCTTTGTTCGGCTTTTTGTCAAGGCAGAGCATTTTGTCACGGTAAAAGCGGAAGAACTCGCCTGTTTTGTGAACAAAAAATGTGTGGCTGAGAATCTGCTCGGGCGGATAGTCGTACTTTTGATTGTACAGACCGTCAACACTTCGGAAGTCGGGAATTCCGCTTTCTGTCGAAACTCCCGCACCGCCGAAAAATACTATTCTTTTGCTTTTGTCAATTACGCTTTGAAGTTCCTCGACCGTACTCACGAAATCGCTTCCTTCATACTATTAACATAGTCGCAAACGGGCTTGATGCAATCTTTGCCGTACTTTGCAACAATCTTCACGATTGCAGAACCAACGATAACACCGTCTGCACTTTCGCTCATTTTCTTTGCCTGTTCGGGAGTTGAAATACCGAAACCGATTGCACACGGAATGTCCTTTACAGACTTAACAAGTCTTACCATTTCGCCGACATCGGTCGTAATTTCACTTCTGACGCCCGTAACACCCATTGATGAAACGCAGTAAACAAAGCCCTCTGCCTCTTTTGCAATCATCTTGATTCTCTCGTGAGATGTGGGGGCAATGAGAGAAATTACATCAATGCCGTATTTTCCGCTGTAATCGGTAAGCTCGTGCTTTTCTTCATACGGTGTATCGGGAACGATAACTGCGGAAATTCCGCACTCCTGACACTTTGCCATAAACTTTTCTGTACCATATACGAAAATCGGGTTCATATAGGTCATAACGGCAAGAGCGGCATCAATCTGAGGACGGATACGCTTTACCATATCAAAAATCTTGTCTGTTGTTGTACCTGCCGAAAGGGAACGGAGGTCAGCCTCCTGAATTACGACACCCTCGGCAATAGGATCTGAAAATGGGATACCGATTTCGATGATATCGGCACCGTTTTTGCTCATTTCAATAAGAAGTTTTTCTGTTGTTTCAAGGTCAGGATCACCCGCTGTTACAAACGGGATGAATGCCTTGCCGTTCTGGAATGCAGATTTAATATCAGTCATGGAGATCCTCCCCTCTGTATCTTGCGATAGCTGCAACATCCTTGTCACCTCTGCCCGAAAGGTTGACTACGATAATCTTGTCTTTGTCCATTGTCGGGGCAATCTTCATACAATGTGCAACTGCGTGTGCGCTTTCAATTGCAGGGATGATACCCTCTGTTCTTGAAAGATATTCAAATGCGTTTACAGCCTCTTCGTCTGTAACGGGGACATAGCTTGCTCTGCCTGTGTCGGCAAGATTTGCGTGTTCAGGACCGATACCGGGGTAGTCAAGACCTGCCGAAATTGAATATACGGGAGCAATCTGACCGTATTCGTTCTGACAGAAGTATGACTTCATACCGTGGAAGATGCCGAGAGTGCCTGTTGCGATTGTTGCGGCAGTCTTTGGAGTGTCTGCACCAAGACCTGCGGCCTCGCAACCGATAAGCTTTACATTTTCATCCTTGATAAATTCATAGAAAGCACCCATTGCGTTACTTCCGCCGCCTACGCAAGCCATAACAACATCGGGAAGTCTGCCTTCTTTTTCAAGCATCTGTGACTTGATTTCCTTGCCGATTACGCTCTGGAAGTCACGAACAACAGTTGGGAACGGGTGTGGTCCCATTACCGAACCGAGAACATAGTGTGTGTCGGAAACTCTGTTTGTCCACTCACGCATTGCCTCGTTTACGGCATCTTTAAGAGTCATTGTGCCTGTTTCAACGGCATTGACCTTTGCGCCGAGAAGTTTCATTCTGTAAACATTGAGAGCCTGACGGATTGTGTCCTCTTTGCCCATAAAAATTTCACATTCAAGTCCGAGAAGTGCGGCTACAGTTGCTGTTGCAACACCGTGCTGACCTGCGCCTGTTTCGGCAATAACCCTTGTCTTGCCCATTTTCTTTGCAAGAAGGCACTGACCGAGGCAGTTATTGAGCTTGTGTGATCCTGTGTGGTTCAAATCCTCACGCTTGAGATAAATCTTTGCACCGCCGAGGTCTTTTGTCATTTTTTCGGCATAGTAGAGAAGTGACGGTCTGCCTGCGTATTCACGCATAAGTGTGTCGAGTTCTGCAACAAACTCGGGATCGTCCTTGTACTTGTTGTATGCCTCTTCAAATTCATTGATTGCATTCATCAGCGTTTCGGGAACGAACTGTCCGCCGTGAATACCGAATTTTCCTTTTGTCATCTTGATTCCCCTTAATTACTTTATATCTTTGGTGTGCGTTGCACACGGCTTTTAATCAATTTTTATTTTCTGCCCGACAATTCGTCAAGTGCGGCTTTTTTGTCTGGGTTTCTCATAAGCGTTTCGCCTATGAGAACTGCGTTCACTCCTGCGTTTTCAAGCACCTTGATGTCATCTCGTGTTTTGATTCCGCTTTCGGCAACAAAAATAATGTTGTCGGGAACAAGCTCACGGAGCTTTGTGCAGTTATTTATGTCAACCGTGAAGTCACGGAGATTTCGGTTGTTTACACCGATAACCCTTGCTCCTGCGGCAATTGCGGAATACACTTCATCGGCTGTGTGTGCCTCAACAAGTGCCGAAAGTCCGAGGGAGTCGCAAAGTTTAATCCACTTTCTGATTGTGTCTGTGTCGAGAAGTGAGCAGATAAGCAGCACGGCTGACGCACCGATTGTTTTTGCCTCATAAATCTGATATTCACACACGGTAAAATCTTTTCTCAAAAGCGGAATACTAACATTCTGTGAAATTTCTTCAAGAAAAGCGTTTTCACCCTTGAACCACTTTGGTTCTGTCAGAACGGAAATTGCACTTGCGCCTGCGTTTTCATAGTCTTTTGCAATCTGAACATAGGGAAAATCTTCTGCGATAATTCCCTTTGACGGCGATGCCTTTTTGACCTCGCATATAAATGAAATGTCCTTGCCTGCAAGCGCCTTTTCAAACGGAAATTCGTTGCTGATTTCCATTGAAAGTGCTTTTTGCTTTATCACTTCAAACGGAACTTGCTTTTCGATTTCTTTATATCTTTCTCTGTTTGCATCTGCGATTGTTTCAAGTATCATTGTGTCACCTTTATTCATTGGTAGCCTTAGCAAATTCATCAATCTTTGCATAAGCCTTGCCGCTGTCGATAATTTCGTTTGCAAGCTTTATGCCGTCCTGAATTGAATCTGCCTTGCCGCCTGTGCAAAGTCCGAGTGCGGCATTGAGAACAACGATGTCACGCTTTGCGTCCTTAACTTCACCGCTGAGAATTTCTTTTGTAATCTCTGCGTTTTCTTTGCCGTCACCGCCTGCAAGGTCTTCGGGTGAGCAAAGTTTAAGACCGTAATCTTCGGGATTGAGAATGAATGTGTTAAACTTGCCGTTGTCAATCTCACACACCTTTGTTGTTGTTGTGAGAGTAACCTCGTCCATACCGTCCATACCGTAGAAAACATAGCCTTTCTTAACACCGAGGTTTGAGAAAACCTGTGCAATCGGCTCAACAAGTGCCTCTGAATACACACCTGTTACCTGAAGGTCTGCGCCTGCCGGATTTGTGAGAGGTCCGAGAACATTAAAAATGTTTCTGATTCCGATTTCCTTACGAACAGGACCGACATACTTCATTGATGAATGGTAGCCCTGTGCAAACATAAAGCAGATACCAACCTTGTTGAGAACCTCTTCGCTTTTTTCGGGAGAGATGTTGATGTTAATTCCGAGCTGTTCAAGGCAGTCAGCCGAACCGCTCTTGCTTGACATTGAACGGTTGCCGTGCTTTGCAACGGGGATTCCTGCGGCGGCAATTATAAATGCGGCTGTTGTTGAAATATTGAATGTGCCTGTGCCGTCACCGCCTGTGCCGACGATATCGAGTACATCACGGTTAGGTTTTATGTGGAGTGCTTTTTCTCTCATAACCTGTGCGCTCGCGGTGATTTCGTCAATTGTTTCGCCCTTGATTCTCAAAGCTGTGAGATAAGCCGCCATCTGCGACTGGGTAGCAGTGCCTGAGAACATTTCGTCCATAACCTGTGCCGCCTCATTATAAGTGAGGTCATTGCCTGCAACCAACTTTTTTATTGCCTCTTTAATCATAAAATTTCAATCCTTTCCGTGTTATTTGCAAAGTGTAATAAAATTCTTTATCATTTCCATACCGTGTGAGGTGAGAATTGATTCGGGGTGAAACTGCAATCCGTAAAGCTCAAAATCTTTGTGCTTAACTCCCATAACCTCACCGTCACGGTCTTCTGCGATTACCTCGAGTGTGTCGGGAATTGTATCTCTTTTCGCAATCAACGAATGGTACCTTGCGCCCTCTACAACCTTTGGAAGTCCGTTAAAAATTTTCTTGCTTGTATCAACAATGATATCGCTCTTTTTGCCGTGCATAAGCTTTATTGCGTGGGCGATTGTTGCACCGTAAACCTCGCATATTGCCTGATGACCAAGGCAGATACCGAGAATTGGGAACTGTCCTGCAAGCTCCTTTATAACCTCTTCGCATATTCCGGCATCTTTCGGATAACCGGGTCCCGGTGAGAGGATGATGTGGGAGGGGGCAAGTTTCTTGATTTCATCAACTGTTATTTCATCGTTTCTTACAACCTTGATGTCGGGATTTACACTGCCGCAGAACTGAACAAGATTGTAGGTAAAGCTGTCGTAGTTATCAATAAAAAGTATCATAAAGCGTTTACCTCCCCTGCATTTTTAACTGCGTTCATAACGGCAAGTGCCTTGTTGTAGGTTTCCTCGTATTCGCTTTCGGGAACGCTGTCGGCTACAATGCCTGCGCCTGCCTGAACATAAACCTTGTCATTTTTCTTAACAGCCATTCTGATTGCGATACAGGTGTCGAGGTTGCCGTTGAAGTCAACATATCCGAGCGCTCCGCCATAGACACCACGGGGAGTTCTTTCAAGTTCTTCAATGATTTCACAGGCTCTGATTTTTGGAGCACCCGAAAGTGTTCCGGCAGGGAGGAGGGATTCGATTGCATCAAAAGCGTCAAGTCCGTCTTTGAGTTTGCCCTCAACCTCACTGCAAATGTGCATTATCTTTGAATAGCGGAGAACTTCCTGATACTTTGTAACCTTAACCGAATTGAATTCGGAGATTTTTCCGATATCGTTTCGTCCGAGGTCAACGAGCATATTATGTTCTGCAAGTTCCTTTTCATCGTGGATAAGTTCATCTGCAAGGGCATTGTCCTCTGCATCTGTCTTACCTCTCGGACGAGAACCTGCAATCGGGAATGTGTTAAGCACTCCGTTCTGGAGTTTTACGAGTGTTTCGGGAGAGGTGCTTATAATCTCGTCACCGTCAATTGACATATAAACCATATAAGGTGACGGGTTGGTACTTCTCAGCACTCTGTATGCGTTGATGAGGGAATTTTTGTAATCCGCCTCAAATCTTCTTGAAACAACACATTGGAAGATGTCGCCGTCAAAGATGTACTCCTTGGTTTTCTCAACCATTTTGCAAAATTCTTCTTTTGAATATGTGCTCGTAAATTCAACATTCTCGTCACTCTCAAGCTTGGGAAGCGGTTCGGGAGATGTGATTGTCGAAATTATCTCTGCAATATCCTTTTTGGCAAGTTCATACTGTGCCTTTGTGTCGTTTGTTTTCATATTAACAATGATAATGAGTTTTTCTTTGAGATGATCGTAGGCGATAATCTTGTCAAAAAGCATCATATCAAAATCGTTTGTATCTCCTCTTTTGAGCTTTAAAACAGGCTCTGCAACCGAAATCATTGCGTAGCCGAAGTAGCCCACAAGACCGCCTGTGAACGGCGGAATGTCTTTGAAATGCGGAGTTTTGTAATCGGCAAGATACTCACGGAGAGCGTCATAGGGCTTTGCTGTTTTGACAACTCTTGCACCCTCGCCTGTAACTGTGAGAGTTCCGTTTTTGTACGAAAGTCTTGCCTTGGGGTTGAATCCGATGAATGAATATCTTGCCCACTTTTCACCGCCCTCGATACTTTCAAGAAGAAAGAATTTGTCGGATTTTCCTGCAATTTTTCTGAGCAGGTTAATTGGGGTGAATGCGTCAGCGTAGATTTCCTTGTAAATCGGAATAACGCTGTAATTGTCCTTGAGGTTCAATACCTCATCGTAAGACGGTTTAATCATCGTACACCAACCTTTCTTTGGTAAAAGTTTTAACATAAACAAAAAAGACTTCTGTCCCCACAAGGGACAAAAGTCTTAAAAAATCAACTTCTGCGGTACCACCCAAATTGACGATAAACGCCCGCTTTAACAGCATACTGACATATGCCTCTCACTTTAACGGTTGAGCTCCGTCGGAAACTACTTGCCTAAAGGCTTTCGGCCCGCCCTCACAAGTCCATTCAGCAAATCCTCTGCTGTCAGCTCACACCAACCGCTGACTCTCTGAAAGCTTTGGAAAAACCTACTACTCTTGCTCACAGGTTTTTTCTTTATAAGACAATTATATGACTGTATTTTTAATTTGTCAACATTTTTTTGCGGTAAATCAAAAATTCTGTTTGAGAAACTCAACAATGTTTTCAAACTGCATTGAATGTGATGCCTTAACAAGCACAACATCGCCGCTTTTGATTGTTTTAAGAATTTCGGGTTTTGCATCTTCGATTGTGTCAAACGCTTTGCCGTCTGCACCTTTTGCAAGCTCTTTTGCAAGTTCGCCAACGGTTATAACCGTGCCGATACCCTTTGACTTTGCATAAACACCCGTATCAAAATGGAGTTTTAACTCCTCACTTCCGAGTTCTTTCATATCGCCGAGGATAGCAACCTTCCTGCCGTCAAGGTTGGAAAGTGTATCGAGGGATGCTCTGACAGATGTCGGATTTGCATTGTAGCAATCGTCAATAATTTTGATTTTGCCTGTGTTGATAACATTAGCACGACTGCCCACGGTTTTGTATGATGCAACTCCGTTTGCGATTTCTTCATCGGTAAGGCCGAGAATCTTGCCTGCGGCAGCAGCCGCAAGAGCGTTTGTAACCATATATGTACCGATTGCAGGAATTTCTACATCAATATTTTTATTGTCAAAACAGAGTGTAGCCAAAACCTTGCCGTCACCGCTGTTCTTGATATTCTTTGCGTAAAAATCGTTCTTTTCAGAAAGTCCGAAGAAAACAGGCTTTTTGCCGTTTACATCCTTAACGGTTGAAAGCTTATCGTCATCGCCGTTGAGAATGAACTCTGCATTTTCACGGGCATTTTTGAACATCTCGGTTTTTGCCTTGAGAACACCGTCACGGTCACCGAGATTTTCAAGGTGACATTCGCCGATGATTGTAAGCACGCAGATTGTGGGCTGAACCATTTCGGAAAGTCTTGTCATTTCGCCGAAATCGGAAATTCCCATTTCGATAACAGCCGCCTCGGTATCCTCGGGCATTGAAAGAAGTGTGAGCGGAACACCGAGTTCGTTGTTGAGATTGCCCTGTGTTTTGTGAGTTTTGAACTTTTGTGAAAGAACGGCATAGAGCATTTCTTTTGTAGAGGTTTTTCCGACACTTCCCGAAATTCCGATAACGGGAATATCGAACTTTTCTCTGTATGCCTTGCCGATTTTCTTAACGGCATCAAGGGTTGAGGGAACAACAATGCAAGGCTTTGTCGCATTTTCGGGAGCTTTCTCGCACAATGCACACACAGCGCCCTGTGCAAAACATTTTTCGATAAAATCGTGTCCGTCAACACGCTCGCCCTTTATGGCAAGGAACAGACTTCCGTCCTTTACCTGTCGGCTGTCACGCTCAACAGAGGTTATTTTTGTGTCTTTAAGCGATTCATCGCCAACATATTCGCCGCCGCAAGCCTTTGCAATTTCGGCAAGAGTAAAGTCTTTCATACTAACCTCTTATTAAAAATCAGATTTTTCTTCGGGATATTTTGCAAGTGAAATTTCAATAATCTTTTCGCACAAATCGGGATAGCTTACACCCTCAACAGCCGCCTCCTGAGGAAGAAGGCTTGTAGGTGTCATACCCGGGAGAGTGTTTGCCTCAAGGCAGTATGTGAAACCGGCCTTGTCAAGAAGGAAGTCGATTCGTGCATAGCTTTCAAGGTGAAGTGCCTCGTATGCCTCTGTTGCGGCATCACGGAGCTTTTTGTCGGTTTCTTCGTCAATGTCGGCAGGACAGGTTTCAACTGTTGCACCTGCCTGATATTTTGCGGCATAATCGTACATTCCCGACTTTGGAGCAATCTCAATTGGCGGAAGAGCTCTGCCGCCGATAAGACCAACGGAAAATTCTCTGCCTGTTACGAACTGCTCAACAACAATTTCGTCCTCATACTTGAGGGCCTCTTTAACAGCCTTTTTATACTGGTCGGCATTCTCAACCTTTGACACACCAACGCTTGAACCGCCCGAGCAAGGCTTAACAATACACGGGAACATATTCCACGCAAGAGCGTCCTTTTCGTTCTTGTAAAGCTCGCCTGAAGGAGTGTTGATATTTTTCTGCATAAACACGCTTTTTGTAAGACCTTTGTTCATTGCAAGTGCAGAGCCGAGATATCCCGAACCTGTGTACTTGATGCCGAACAAATCAAGTGTTGCCTGCAACTGACCGTTTTCACCCTCACCGCCGTGAAGTGCAAGGAAAGTGATGTCTGCCTCAGAGCAGATTTCAATTACATTTCTGCCGATATAGCGTGATGTTTTGTCAAGGCGCTTTTCTTTTGCCTCTTTGATATTTGTGATTGTATTTTCAACATTGTCACCAATTGAATTGCCGTCGGTAAAGCTGTAATTCTGTTTAAAAAGCGCGTCAATATCGCAGATGTTTTCTTCATAACCCATAAATACATCGAGTAAAACAACCTCGTGTCCCTTGCTTCTGAGAGCCTCGGCAACAAGTGTGCCTGATGAAATTGAAACTTCACGCTCTGTGCTCAGTCCGCCTGCAAGAACAACTATTCTCATATATATTTCTCCCTCTGAAATGTTTTGTTTTATATTTTTATTTCTTTATTCTCTTTAACTCTGTCAGTCTGTTACCTTTTTGAAACAAGACTGTAACCTATATTATAATATTTTATTTTCCCGATTGCAAGCAAAAAAGCAAATTTGTGGAACAGGGTATTAACACACCGTCCTGCCGTTCAAAAACTGTATAATATTTAATTTTAATACTTTCAACACCTTGGGACAATATGTGAATAAATGTGTTGAAAATGTTAATGATTTGCTTCAGTTATTCACATTGTGTAAATATACGAATAGTGCTATGCAAATTTGGATAGCTACATTCCTTGAATGAATAATTATAAATTTTCGCCCGTATATTTTCATAATGGTGGGTATTGTATAAAAAGGGTACGGTGTTATACAATATTAATTGAAAAAGACAAACCAAAAAACGATTTAATAAGGATGTAAAAAATGCAGTTATACAAAAATTTCTGTAAAGAAACTACCGATGAAAACGGAAAACTCACAAGCTTTGAACTTGTATTTCCCGAAAATTATAACTTTGGCTACGATGTTGTTGACAAAATGGCTGAACTTGCTCCGAATGACACGGCAGTTGTGTGGACAAATCCCGAAAAAGAGGAAAAGATTTTCACATACTCCGACATCAGCAGACTGAGCAACAAAGCCGCAAATGTTTTCAGAAATCACGGCATTAAAAAGGGCGACAAGGTGCTTGTTATTTTGAAGAGAAACTACGAATACTGGTATGTTGCCCCTGCACTTCACAAGCTGGGTGCGGTTATTATTCCCGCAACAAATCTTCTGACTCAAAGCGACATTGCATATCGTGTAAACACGGCAGGGATTAAGGCGGCTGTTTGCACTCCCGATGAAACTACCGCCGAAGATATGCTTGCGGTTGCATCTCAGCCGAACACTCTTGAAACGGTTTTTGTCGCAAGAAAGCAGATTTTTGGTGCGGTTGATTTTACCGAAGAGGTTGAAAACGCTCCAGATACCCTTGAAAGGGTAGAAACAAAAGCAGAAGAGCCTATGGTAATTTACTTTACATCAGGCACAACAGGCTATCCGAAAGCTGTTGAGCACAACCACATCTACTCACTCGGACACATCATCACGGCAAAATACTGGCAATGTGTGAAAGAGGGCGGACTTCACCTTACCGTTGCCGAAACAGGCTGGGCAAAAGCGTCTTGGGGCAAAATCTACGGTCAATGGCTCTGCGGTTCTGCCGTTATGGTCTATGACTTTGACAAATTCTCTCCCGGCAAGCTGTTGCGTATAATGGAAAAGTACAAGGTGACAACCTTCTGCGCACCTCCGACAGTTTACAGATACTTCATTAAAAGAGGTATGGACAAGTACGACCTTTCGGCACTTTCTCACCTTACAACAGCAGGCGAGGCTCTCAATAATGAAGTCTTTAAAAAGGTGTATGAACAAACGGGAATTGAACTTTGCGAGGGATTCGGTCAGACTGAATCAGTTCTTATGCTTGCAAATCTCAAAGGTGACAAGGCGATTGCAGGCTCCATGGGCAAGCCTACTCCGCTGTATGATGTACGAATTGTTGACGATGAGTGCAACGAGGTCAAGCAGGGTGAAGTTGGCGAAGTTGTTGTGTTCCCGCCAAAAGGCAGAAAGCAACACGGAATTTTCATCACATATTATAACAACGAAAATCTTTATGAAAAGGTGTGGCAAAACGGTGTTTATCACACGGGCGACACGGCATATGAGGATGAAAACGGATATTTCTGGTATGTTGGCAGAACCGATGACCTTATTAAAACAAGAGGTTTCAGAGTAGGCCCGTTTGAAGTTGAAAATGTGATTATGCAGTATCCGAATGTGCTTGAATGTGCGGTTATCGGCGTTCCCGACAAGGACAGAGGTCAGGCAATTAAGGCAATTGTTAAAATGACTGACGACACACCGCATGATAAGGATCTTGAAAACAAAATTAAAACCTTCTGCAACAAGCGTATGGCAAGCTACAAGTGGATTCAGCACCTTGAAATTGTCGATGAATTTTCAAAGACAATCAGCGGAAAAATTAAACGAACAGATTTAAGAGAAAAACACAAGGCATAAAAATAGGGCAATCTTACAGTAAAGTAGGATTGCCTTTGTTAGTATAGTTTTGTTGTGAATTTGTATCAGTTGCGTGATATATTTCCGCTTGAACATAAACAATATATTTGATATAATCACTTTATGAGGAAATGGCGGCGGCTGTTTCAGCTCCCTTATGAGAGGGGGTGTATATTCCAATGGCAGAGATTACATATTTATTTGTACTTGCAATTGTTTTTGTGGCTTTTAGTGAAGTCATTAAGAATATAAAGAAATAACCGCCCTGTGTCGTGAACAGAGCGGTTATCGTTTTAAATAACTTAATCTAACAGCGAAACAGCTAAAGCCGTTTCCTTACCTATATATTAACATCAAATTTTAATTATGTCAATCTGTTTCGGTGTGCGATTTTGCACACCGATTTTTTATTCGTCAAATTCATTGAACATTTCAATTGAACGGTCGAGGATTCCACGCATATAGGCTATGGAGATTCCGTAGTTTGTGAACGGAACGCCGCCTTCAATCGAACGGTTCATTCGGCTAACTACCTCTCTTGAATTAAGCATACACGCACCGCAATGGATTACAAGTGAAAATTCTGACAAATCGTTTGGAAAGCCTTTGCCTGAGCTTGTCACGATTTCAAAATTTTTGCCTGTATAATTTTTCAGCAATTGGGGAAGTTTTACCGTGCCGATGTCATCGCATTGTCTGTGGTGGGTACACCCCTCGCTGATGAGAATTTTGTCGCCGTCATTAAGCGACTCAATCGCCCTCGCACCGTTTACGGCGGTTTTCAAAAATCCCTTGTACCTCGCCATAAGAATTGAAAACGAGGTTAGTTTGATATCGTTCGGAACAATCTCCGAAACAAGCTTAAATACCTGACTGTCGGTTATAACAAGTTTCGGCTTTGTGCCGAGATTTTTCAGAGTGTCGGCAAGTTCGCTTTCACGCACACATACTGGGATTGCTCCGCTGTCAAGCAAATCACGGATAACCTGCTGTTGCGGAAGAATTATTCTGCCCTTTGGGGCGGCAGAGTCAATCGGGATTACAAGCACAACGAAGTCATTTTTATTAACAAGGTCACCGCAAAGTCTTTTGTCAGATTTTTGTGCATTTACGACTTTTGCAATTTTCTCCTTTAAAAGTTCGATATTCGTATTGTTCTTTGCACTTACAAAGATTTTATCTTCAGTTGTATTATCAAGCAAATCGCACTTGTTGAACACGACAAGATACGGAATTTTCTTCTCCTCAAAAAGCGACACAAGTTCGTTTTCAACCGAGGTCATTCCGATTGTTCCGTCAACCACAAGCACGGCAATGTCAACACGATTCAACACGGCTTTTGTGCGTTCAACACGCATTGCGCCGAGAGTTCCCTCGTCATCAAAGCCTGCCGTGTCTATTATCACAACAGGTCCGATCAGGAGAAGTTCCATTGTCTTTTCCACGGGGTCGGTTGTTGTGCCTTTTTTGTCCGACACAAGCGACATATTTTGATTTGTAATCGCATTTACAACGCTTGATTTTCCTGCATTTCGTCTGCCGAAAAATCCGATGTGCAGTCGCTCCGATGACGGTGTATCATTCATTCCCACAAAAATCTCCTCCGTTCTGACCGTTTCGATATTTAAGGTAATCTATAAATCGTTTTACCGCAGATGATGCCGAAGACTGACTGCGGAGTGCAAGTCCGATTTTACGCTGAGCCAACACAGACAAATCTCTGATTTCGATATCATACGGTATTCTTTTGAGTATCAATCTTGGCAAAATTGCAATGCCCTGACCGCTTTCTGCCATTGACATAATAGCATAGTCATCCCATGTTGTAAATTTTATTTTCGGGTGCAAATTGTATTCTTCGAGAAATTCGGAAATTTCGGTTTTTCCGCCGTGTTCAAGTAGCATAAACGGCTGACCGTTCAAATCATTTGGCTCAATAAGTTCCTTTTTGGCAAGCGGATGATTTTTTGGTAGGACTACGGCAAGCCTGTCGTCCTCAAGAAAAATTGTGTCAAACTTTCCTTGCGTTGGCAGTCTTAAAAATCCGCAGTCAACTCTGCCGTCCTTGAGCCAGTTTTCAATTTCATCATAGTCACCCGTCAGAAGTTCGTATTCAATGTTCGGATAATCCTTTTGAAAGGCCTTTATAATATTCGGCATCCAATGGGTTGCAACGCTTGAAAAAGTGCCGATTCGGATAATACCCGTTTTGATTTCGTTAATTTCATTTATGCTGTCCTGCATCTGCATAAAATCGTCAACAATTTTTCTGACATAGGGCAAAACTTTCAAGCCGTCCGATGTGAGTTCAACACCGTTCCGACTGCGTTCAAGCAGACTTAAATGCCACTCGTTTTCAAGGTCGGCTATCATTTTGCTGACCGAAGATTGTGCATAAGCGAGTTGTTCCGCCGCTTTTGTAAAGCTTTTGAACTCAACCGTCTTTACAAAAGCAATGTATTTTTGAATATTAGCGTCCATATATATTCCTTTTTTCGATTTAATTCATCTGATATATTCGCTTTTAATATGTTTTTCGCTGTGATATGCTGTTCTAAGACACCAAATCAGCGGAGTGAAGTTATATGAAAAAGAAAATTGCAATGGGAAAATATGTTGCCGGACTGCTCCTGTTCGGACTGAACGGAGTAATTGCCGAGCAGATAAATCTTCCCAGCTATATGATAGTTTTTCTGCGTACTCTGATAGGAAGTGCGTTTCTGATTGCCGTGTTTCTGATTTCAAGACAGCGACTGAATCTTAAAGACATTCCAAAAAAGCAGTTGCTTTTCCTCATACTTTCGGGTGTGTCAATGGGAATGAGTTGGATTGTGCTGTATGAGGCATATCAGCGAACGGGCGTTGGCATAGCCTCAATCGCATACTACTGCGGTCCTGTTATTGTAATGCTGTTGACGCCGTTCATTTTCAAACAGAAAACAACAGCAAAGCAGATTGTATGTTTTGCTGTTGTAATTGTCGGAATTTTTATAACCAACCTTTCCGACATATCGACAAATGCCGACACATTCGGACTTATCTGCGGACTTTTGTCGGCTGTGTTCCACGCACTAATGGTCATTTTCACGGTCAAAGCACCCAACATTACGGGCAACAAAAATTCTATGATTCAGCTGACCGTCAGCTTTCTGACGGTTGCGATATTCACAATTTTCAGCCAGAAGATTGTTCTTCCAGATTCAATTCCGCAGTGGGGCTGGATTGTCTTTTTGGGAATTGTGAACACGGGAATCGGCTGTTATCTTTACTTTTCGTCAATTTCGGGATTGTCGGTTCAGTCGGTTTCAATCATCGGCTACCTTGAACCGCTCTCGTCAGTTGTATTCGCCGTTATACTCCTCGGCGAGCCGATAACCGTTTTGCAGTTTTTCGGAGTTGCAATGATTCTTGCCGGAGCAATCGTTTCGGAAATCAATTTTAAAAAGAAAGAATAATCAAAATCTGAAATCTCTTTTATTGTTGTTTCTTATATCAAAGATATGTTCTTTGGCAATGGTGCGGACTTTTTCATTGGGGATTTTTTCCAGTTCCTGTTCAATCAACTTTTCACCGACATTCCTTGTATCATCGCTTGCATAATCGACAAGATATTCTTCAAGCGTCATCAGGGCATTGGGGTGGCAACAGTTTTGAATCTGACCGCTCTTGCACAGTGACATAAAGCGGTCGCCTGTTCTGCCCTCACGGTAACAGGCGGTGCAGAATGACGGAATGTAGCCGAGATTCATAAGCCACCTTACAACCTCGTCAAGACTGCGGTTGTCGGAAACATCAAACTGAGCCGAATTTTCTTCTTCCGATTCGGGTTCGTCATAACCACCGACGCTTGTGCGTGAGCCTCCGCTAATCTGCGAAATGCCGAGTTCAAGCACCTTTTTACGCACGCTTTCGCTCTCTCGTGTTGAAATAATCATACCCGTGTAGGGGACTGCAATTCTGATGATTGCGACTATTTTTGCAAAGGTTTCATCGTCAATTCCGTTGTCAAAATCATCGGGATTTATATCGTCAGCCGCCTTGATTCGGGGAACGCTGATTGTATGCGGACCGACACCGTGAACAGCCTCAAGATGTTCTGCGTGCATAAGAAGTCCTGCAAGTTCATAGCGGTAGAGTTCAAGTCCGAAAAGCACACCGATTCCCACATCATCAATACCGCCCTGCATAGCCCTGTCCATTGCCTCGGTGTGATAATTGTAGTTGTGCTTTGGACCTGTGGGGTGGAGCTGTTCGTAACTCTTTTTATTGTAGGTTTCCTGAAAAAGAATGTATGTGCCGATTCCTGCATCTTTGAGTTTTTTATAATTTTCAACGGTTGTTGCGGCAATGTTCACATTAACTCGTCTGATTGCACCGTTCTTGTGGTTGACCGAATAAATGGTCTTTATGCAGTCGAGAATGTACTCAATCGGGTTGTTTACGGGATCTTCGCCTGCCTCAATTGCAAGGCGCTTGTGACCCATATTCTGAAGTGCGACAACTTCTTTTCTGACCTCATCCTGCGTGAGTTTTTTACGACAGATGTGCTTATTTTTTGCGTGATAGGGGCAATAGACACAACCGTTTACGCAGTAGTTTGAAAGATAGAGAGGGGCGAACATAACAATTCTGTCGCCGTAAAAATCTTTCTTAATCTGACGGGCAAGGTTGTAGATTTCTTCGATTCTCTCCTTGTTGTCACAGGCGAGAAGAACGCTTGCCTCACGGTGGTCAATGCCCTTTTTAAGCCTTGCTTTTTCGATTATTTTATCGACAAGTTCAAGGTTATTTTTATTTTCGTCGGCAAATTTCAGGGAGTCGAGAATCTCCTCATCATTGATAAATTCCTCCGCCTTGAGTGAATTTTTATCGTATCTAATCATAATAATCATCATAGCCTTTCAGGCAACAAACAGTTTATTAAAAACCACCTAATTAACCTGCGTTGCCTGAGCAGGCGTAAATGGTGATTCCAGCCATCTCAAAATTATGCCAAAGGCAAATTTTGAGGGCAATATAATTATAATAGTGTGATTTTTCACACTATTTCCTCTGTATAATCTCCTCGGTCGGTTACGATTTCGTAGCCGATTTTTTTCATTCTGCCTGCAAGGCATCCTATGCACTGAGCCGCCTCATCTCCCGTACAAATTTTGTTGTCGTAGAGTGAGTAATCTTTTCTGTGCTTAACGGGGGAAAGGTTTGGCATTACAACATTTGCGCCGTGAAGAATGCCTTTTTCCCGACCAAGCGGATCAACCGTGCCTAAAGCGGTTGTTGCCGGCAGAAGAATGTTCGGTTTTAAAAGCCTTATTATAGAAAGCAACATAAGCACAAGGCTTACATCACCATGATTTTCGTTTTTGAACTTTGTGTCCTTGTGCGGCACAAACGGACCTATTCCGCACATTTCGGGGCTCAGTTTTTCGATGAATTTTAAATCTTTGACAAGCGTTTCGGGAGTTTGGAACGGTGAGCCGACCATAAACCCTGCGCCTGTCTGATAACCGATTCTCTTTAAATTATACAGACATTGCATACGGTTTTCAAGTGACATTTCGTTTGGATGCAACTTTGCATAGTGGTCTTTGTCGGCAGTTTCGTGACGGAGAAGATACCTGTCCGCACCGCTGTCAAAAAGTCTTTGATAACTCTCGAATGACCTTTCGCCAAGCGAGAGCGTTATGGCACAATCGGGAAATCTCTTTTTAATTTCCGACACAATGTCACACATCACATCATCGGTAAAGTAGCCGTCCTCACCGCCCTGCAACACAAAGGTTCTAAAGCCGAGTTCGTGTCCGTTTTTGCAACAGGCAAGAATTTCATCTTTGGTAAGCCTATAACGCACAGCATTGCCGTTTGAACGGCGAAGTCCGCAGTAGTAGCAATCGTTTTTGCATATACTTGAAAATTCAATCAAGCCACGGATATAAATTTTGTTGCCGAAAATTCTGTCGGCAGTATCTCTCGCACATTTGCGAAGATGTTCAAAATCTTCATCATCGGCAGTTGTAATCAGCTGTAAAAGTTCGCTGTCACAAGCCGTGTGCAAGGTGTTCAGTTTTTTGATAATTTCAAAATTCTTCATAATTTTTCCACATTAAAAGAGGACGGCATTTCTGCCGCCCCCGAACAGAGAATACAGCATTCTCCGCAAATTTCAAATAGTTTATAGCATCAGAAACTTCTGCTTCCGCCGCCCGATGAACCGCCACCGCCGGAAGAACTGCTTGATGAACCGCCGCCCGAGCTGTCGGAATCACGCTGGATTCTTGTAACTGAAACATGCTTTGTCAGGAAGATATCCTGCTTGTCGGTTAGCATAGTTTTGCTGTTTTTCTTGAGGTCATATGTTCCCGCTTTGCCGTTGTGTTTGTAACGACTTTTTACTACGACAACAATGATAACGGCAACAATGATTGAGCCGATTGCAATAAAAATACCGTAGTGAGTTACAACATAGAGGAGCTTGTTGTCCTCTTTTTCCTGCAAGTCAATATTTTCATTGGACTCACCCTCGGGAATACCCTCGTCATAGTAGCGGTCAACATAATAAAGAAACTTTTCAGCCGCATTAAAATAATTGGCGTCTTTCATCTCGTACTGAACATCGTCAAGGAGAGTATTAACACGGTCATCACTGAAATAATACATTGCATCGCCTTTTGTTCTAAAGTCGATCGCTCTGCCTTCCATATCAATTGTGAGCATAACGCCTGCCGTAGTTTTGCCGTATTTGTCGGCATAGTAACGGTTTGCAAACGGCTTAATGTTATCCTCTGTTTTTCCCTCGTTATTGGTATAGATAACCGCAACCCAACCTGTTTTTTGGACAAAAGTGTCAAGTTCTGACTGAAGTTGTGTTTCTTCCTCCGAGGTAAAGAGACCGGCATCGTCACGAAGTTCTGTCTGACCTGCCGCAAAAACAATGAGAGGAGTACAGAACACCATAATCATTGCCGCAAACATTGCGGAAAGTCTTTTTGTCACATTCATCATAAGAACAACAGACCTCCCAACAAACCGAGTGCCATAAGCACTACGGCAATAATTGCACCGCAGGCGATGAGTTTTCCTATTGAAGTAGGAAGTTCGCCGTAGGTTTTGCCTGTTTGACCGTTGATTGCAAACGGCAAAATTTTGCCCTTATATTTATATGTAACAACCCACACCGGCAAAAGGGTGTAGTTCCACTTTTCAAGGTCAATTTTATCGTTGTAGCTCTGAATCTGAACGGCGCTGTATCCGCTTGCCGTGTCTTTCATAAGCTGTTGACAGTAGCCGTTAATTCTTGTCTGAACTGCCTGTGCAATCTCCTTTTGCTCAATGTCACGCTTTTCAGCCTGAAAGCCCGAAAGATAGGACATTGCAAACGGGTGAGCCTCGCCTAAATCATACGGATGAACGCACTGGAGCATATCTCTGTCCTGACTTTTTAAAGCTCTTTCAAACACATTTTTTACAATCAGGTCGCCTGTTCTGCGGAGTTCATAAACCTTTGTTTCTGTGTAACGGTCATCCCCGACAACCCACGAGCGAACCTTTTCGCCCTTTGCAATCATCTGCGCATTACGCTGTTCGTCAACATACCAGTACGGAAAATACACACCCGTGAGTTTGTCAAAATGCTTTTCGCTGACAAAGTCCTTTGGCAAAAACCATTTCTTTTTGCACATTTCAAGGAACTTGTCAATTGCCTTCTGTTTTGAAAGCTTGAACGGAATTACACGGTCGGGTTTGAATTCACCCGAAAGTCTGCCGCCGAGAACAACAGGGTTCTGACAGTAGAAACAAGTTGTTGCCGCAGTTGACGCTGTTGTAACAACCTGTGCGCCGCAACTTGGGCAGTTGTAGATAACCGCCTCATCTTCCGTTTTATTTTTTGCCTGTGCACTGTCATTGCTCTGTGACTGTTTTGCGGCATTTTCTTTAGCTTTTTCCTGTTCCTTTTTTTCCTGCTTTTCTGTGCTGTTCTCTTTTTGCTCTTTCTTTGCAAAAAAGTCCTGAATATACTTTTCCGTAAAATCGGACATACAGTATTCACAGCTGAACATCTGCTTGTCGGGATTGAATTTCAGCGGAGCGGCGCAGTTCGGACAGGTGTAGTTTACAGTTGCCATAACTTACCCCTTATAATTAAATTCTGAAATATCCCCCGCCGTTTGAGGAGAGGGATATTTATACTTTAAATTCAAATTATTCTGCCTTTGTACCGCATTCGGGACAGAACTTTGCATTTGCAGAAAGCTCATATCCGCAGTTTGTGCAGAAACGCTTTTTGGGAGCCTCGGGCTTTTTTGAACCGCATTCCGAGCAGAACTTGCCTGTGTTTACAGCACCACAAGAACAAGTCCATGAGCCCGCAGCTGCACCGCCTGCCTGTGGAGCAGGAGTCTGCTGCGGCTGAACCTGCTGTGGCTGTGGCTGATTTGGCTGCTGCTGGCGATACTGCGGATTCTGCTGATAACCGCCCATAATATTACCGCCGGCATTCATACCCATGCCCATACCCATAAAGCCTGCCATTGCACCGTTTGCATTTGAGCCGGCATCTTTAAGGCCTTCAGAAATATTGGCTGCAACATAGCCCTGCTGAACTGCTGCGTCAGAGAGCATTGCACCCTTGTTGCGCATATTGATGAGTTCCTGACTGTCCTCTGTGTAGGAAACATCCATACCAACGGCAAAAACTTCCATACCACGAGCCTGTGTCCATTCCTCATCAAGTGTCTGTGCCATATACTGACCGAGCAGACGCTGTTTTGACTTGATAAAGCTGATTCTTTCGCCGTCGGCAGAATACTGGTTGATTGCAGAACCGAGAGCGCCAACGAACTCCTCGTTATACTGTGCTCTTACATCTGCGAAATCAACAGACTTGTTTTCTGTAACAGCTTCTCTCGGAATTACTTCCTGATAGAACTTGAACGGCTCAACAACCTTGATTGAATATGTACCGTGAGCACGGAGCATAAGCTCTGAATTATAGAAATTGTCAAAGTAGTTTACCGGTGTTGATGTGCCGAAAGGAATACCCTTGATTTCCTGAAGATTGATGTAGAAAACTCTCTGAGCCTGTGAAGGGATTCCGCCGTATTTGATACGGTTAAATGTTTCCTTGATTGAATCACCGAACTGACCGCAGAAAAGTGACGGCATGGAACTGTTATTTACCTGGAAATAACCCGGCTCTGCTGTAAAGTCAACAATCTTACCGCCGTCAATAAGAATCATCATCTGGTTGTCATAAACATGAATTACAGAACCGTTTGATACAATGTTTTCAGAACCCTTTTTATTCTGACTTTTGCCGTTCTGTGTAACAAGCTGACCGGGGCAGATGAGAGTGTTGTCGCCCATCGGTGACGGCTCAATGACCTCAAGCCATGAATCTGCAAGTCCGCCTCCGATTGCATTTATCGCTGCTTTTATAATACCCATAGTTTAACTCCTTTATTTTTTTGAAAAACAATTAATTATTTTATATGTTGCTATTATACTAATAATAATATGTTTGAAGAAAAATTTCAATACCATTATCAAAAAACAGGTCAAACGGCATATGTTTTTTTCTGTACCAAAGTTTTGTCATTGACAAATATGCAAAAACGGTCGGGAATAGGGACATTTCTGCTCCGAAAACCCGACCGTCAAGTTATTAAAATTTTCTCTGTTGAAGTGTCTGCTCATTTACGGAATTAAACTTCCATGAACGAATGTTGATTTCTTTTATTGCAGTTCCGCAGAACTGACAGTATTTCTCACCCAAAGTTTTTACGGGAGCACCGCAGTTGGGGCAATTCACTCCGAGAGCGGTTGCTCTGTTGTGGAGCAAATCAACATCCTGAACATACATCAGACCGACCCCATAGACAGTCTGCATTCTGTTCTCATTGCTGCCGAAAATCACTTCATTGTTCATATCGGTGACATACGAACAGTAACCGACAGACGCCTCAAAAAGGATTGTCACGGTTGCACCGTTTTTTATGTAACGGGCAATCTGAACATCGTAAATATTGACATCTTCATAATGCTGTGTGTTGCCAACAGATGCAAGTTGGTCGATGATTCCCTGAACATAGTTTGTAAAGTTCGGGGTAACCTCTTCGGCGATAACGCTGAGTTTCTTTGACTCAACTGCCGAAAAGTAGTTTCGCAGAAGTGAGCGGGTTTTATTCATATACTGCTCAACATCAAGCTCGGGAAAATCCTTTTTTATCATCGGCATATAAACCGAGGTCATTCCGTGAAGTGAACGTGGAGTTTCTCTCATCTGCTCCTGATTTTCCTTTACGCCCTGAATGCCCTCAATAAGAGAGCTTGTACCGAACAGAGTTCTTGAAAGACGCCTTACCTTGCTGACAATTACTATAACTATAATCGCTACTGCAAGTACAGCTATTGACACTGCAATGATGGTTGCTATTGTATCCGGACTCATACAGGTTTACCCTTGAATCAATCTTCTTTGTTGACAACCTTAATTCCGAGAACTTCAAGGCTTTCGTCGTCAACTTCTGCCGGACAAGCAGACATAAGCTCGCTTGCATTCTGAACCTTCGGGAATGCTGTTACATCACGGAGGCTGTCAGCCTTGCACATAAGCATTGTAACACGGTCAAGACCGATACCCATACCACCGTGCGGCGGTGCGCCGTACTTGTAGGCTTCAACAAGGAATCCGAACTTTGCTTTGATTTCTTCATCTGTGAGCTTCAAAGCCTTGAACATTTTCTGCTGGAGTTCATAGTCTGTGATACGCATTGAACCGCTTGAGAGTTCAATACCGTTGAGTGTGAGGTCATAAGCCTTTGCAATAACCTTTGACGGATCTGTGTCAAGGTACTGCAGGCATTCTTCCTTAGGCATTGTGAACGGATGATGCATTGCAAGCCATTCACCACTCTCCTCGTCATATTCGAAGAACGGGAAGTCAACAATCCAGAGGAACTTGAATACATCTGGGATAATGTCAAGACGCTTTGCAACAACAAGACGGAGTGCGCCGAGTGTTGAAAGAACTGTGCTGTTCTTGTCGGCAACGATAAGGATAACGTCGCCCTTTTCCGCACCGAGTCTTTCGTAGATTGCAGAAAGCTCTTCTTCGCTCATAAACTTCTTGAATGATGCGTTAGGCTCGTCAACCCATCTTACATAGGCAAGTCCCTTTGCACCGATGCCCTTTGCATACTCTGTGAGCTTGTCAATTTCTTTTCTTGTATAAACAGATGACGCATTCTTGGCAACAATTGCTCTTACAGAACCGCCGTTTTCAATTGCACTTGTAAATACGCCGAAACCGCAGTCCTTGACAAGGTCTGAAATGTCCTGAATCTTCATATCAAAACGGATATCAGGCTTGTCAGAACCGTAGTTTTCCATAGCCTCTTTGTAGGTCATTCTCTGGAAATGGTCCTCAAGGTCAATGTCTAAAACTTCTTTAAAAAGCTTTTTGAAGAAGCCCTCGTTGATTTCGAGAATTTCATCAACATCAACAAATGAAAGCTCCATATCAATCTGTGTGAATTCAGGCTGACGGTCGGCACGAAGGTCCTCGTCACGGAAACACCTTGCAAGCTGAATGTAACGGTCAAAGCCTGCAAGCATAAGGAGCTGTTTATAAATCTGAGGTGACTGAGGAAGAGCGTAGAACTTGCCGTTGTGGATTCTTGACGGAACAAGGTAATCTCTTGCGCCCTCGGGAGTTGACTTGATCATCATAGGAGTTTCAATTTCAACAAATCCGTTGTCGTGGAAATAATCTCTTGCAACCTTGGCAATCTTACTTCTCATCATAAGGTTGTTGAGAAGAGGACGGCGGCGGAGGTCAAGATAACGATATTTAAGTCTTAACTCTTCGTTTGTGTTTGTATCATCAACAATTTCAAAAGGCGGTGTCTGTGCCTTTGAGAGCACACGCATATCGCTTACGACAACCTCGATATCACCTGTGGGGATTTCGCTGTTCTTTGAACTTCTTTCGCAAACAATGCCCTTCGCGGCAAGAACAAATTCACTTCTGCATGAAAATGCCTTATCAAAAATTTCTTTATCTGTTTTATCATTGAATGCAAGCTGAACAATACCTGTGCGGTCACGCAAGTCAATGAAAATAAGCTGACCGAGGTCACGGCAACGCTGTACCCAACCGCAGACAGTTACCTCTCTGCCGACGTCACCGATACGCAAGTCGCCGCAATAATCGGTGCGCTTCATTCCTGTCATAAATTCTGCCATTGTATATGCTCCTTTATATGAATCGGTCGACACTTTTAAGGTGCCTGACCGACCGAAAATTTTCTTTTATTACTTATTTTTCTGTTCATCGGAAAGCTGAATTTCGATGAACTTCTCCATAAAATGCTCGTCAAGAGTAACATCGGCCGTGTCGCCTGTGTCCATATTCTTGACCTTGGCTGTGTTCTGCTCGATTTCGTTGTCGCCCAAAACAATTGAATATCTTGCGTCAATCTTGTCGGCATACTTCATCTGAGCACGAAGTCCTCTGCCGATAACATCGGTTTCGGCAATCATTCCGCAACTGCGAACCTGCTTAATAAGCTCAAAAGCCTTAACCTTTGCGGCATCGCCCATTGTTGCAATGTAGAGCATACACTCGTCATTGTCGGGAATTTCAATGCCCTGCTTGTCCATTACCATAAGAAGTCTTTCCATACCCATTGCAAAACCGAGGGAAGGGAGGTGCTTGCCGCCGAGTTCCTCAATAAGGCCGTCGTAACGACCGCCGCCGCAAACGGTACCCTGAGCGCCGATGCAATCGGTTACAAATTCAAATACTGTCTTTGTGTAGTAATCAAGACCTCTTACAATTGTTGGGTCAACTGTGTATTCAATGCCTGCGGCATCAAGATATTTTTGAACTGTTTCAAAGTGAGTTCTGCACTCGTCACAAAGATAGTCAGTAATCTTCGGTGCGTCCTTTGCAATCTCGGAACAGATTGGACTTTTGCAGTCGAGAATTCTCATCGGGTTTTTGTCAAGACGGGAAAGACAGGTGTCGCACAACTTGTCCTTGTAACCCTCAAAGTATGACTTCAAAGCCTTGTGGTATTCTGCACGGCAAGTTGGACAGCCGATAGAGTTAATCTGAAGGTGAACGCCGTCAAGCTGAAGTCTGTTAATTACTGAGCTTGCAAGGCTGATAAGCTCTGCATCGGCAACAGGGTCCTGTGTGCCGTACTCCTCAATACCGAACTGGTGGAATTCACGAAGTCTGCCTGCCTGAGGCTTTTCGTAGCGGTAACATGAAACAAAGTAGCTTGCCTTAATCGGAAGTCCTTCGTTTTCAAGAGCGTGTTCAAGAACGGCTCTTGCCGCACCGGCTGTACCCTCGGGGCGAAGTGTTACGCTTTCGCCGCCCTTTGTGTCGAATGTGTACATTTCTTTCTGAACAACATCGGTTGTCTGACCAACGCCACGGGCAAAAAGCTCTGTGTGTTCAAACACGGGAGTTCTGATTTCTCTGAAACCGTAGGAGCGAGCCTCCTCACGCATAATCTTTTCAACAAACTGCCATTTGTAGCTTTCCTTTGGAAGAACATCTTCCGTACCCTTGATTTTCTTGGTTATAAGTGCCATTTTTCCCTCCGAAAATTACAATCTTTTATAGAAAAAGGAAACGAAAAAATTTCCCTAAAAAACACAACAATCGGGCAGTATTACACCACCCGATATGTAAAGCGAAAATAATTAAATTATTTGAGAATATTTCTCCAGTCGAGGTCGCCTCTTTCAAGACCGTGAATAAGCACCTCGGCAGTTGCAATATTTGTTGCAACTGGAATGTTGTGCATATCGCAAAGACGGAGCATATTCATATCGTTAGGCTCGTTCGGCTTTGGATTGAGCGGATCTCTGAAGAAGAGAAGCATATCAATCTCATTGCATGCAATTCTTGCCGCAATCTGCTGACTGCCGCCCTGAGAGCCTGCAAGGAATTTCTGAATTGTAAGACCTGTTGCTTCAGACACCATTTTGCCTGTTGTGCCTGTGGCGCAAAGGTTGTTACGGCTGAGAACACCGCAGTAAGCGATGCAGAACTGCACCATCAGTTCCTTTTTTTCATCATGAGCTATAAGGGCTATATTCATATACATTTCCTCCAGACATTTATTTCAATTTCAAAACTTTAACCCAAAATCAATCATCACAGTCTATCCCTTGAAAGCAAGCGGAACGTGCTTTCCTTCAAGTCTCTGTGCAAGACAGTCAAAAACGGACGCAGCCGCACTCCAGTTGAGTCCCGCAACACCACGCTGAACAATTACCGAGATGCGGATATCAAACGGTACAAGTGCAATAAGCTGGGTCTGAGTTGCGTCAATAACACTGTCGAGGTCTTCATAAAAACCGAGCTGAGTAAACAGCTTGCGGTCAAATCGGTTGATAACAAGTCGGATATTTGTTTTTCCCATTGACTCAAGCTTTCTTCTTACCTTAACCGCACCACGAACACCTGTGGGTTCTGCATTGGTAACAATCAAAGCTCTGTCAGCCGGAGCTGCCGCAGTTTCAAATCCCGAGCCGATTCCGGCAGGGGAGTCGATAAGAACAAAATCAAAGCTGTCTTTTACTGAGTTGACAAGCTGAGTAAACACCGAGGGACTGAGTTCGTTTTCGGTGTCAAAGGGAGCCGCCATAAGGTAGAGGTTCTCGTTGTTTTTGCTTTTGTAGATAGCCTCACCGAATGTACAGTTGCCGCACACGGCATCCGATGCATCAAAAATTATGTCCTGCTCCATATCGAGCATAATGTCAAGACCACGCATTCCGCAGTCACAATCAATAAGCAAGACTTTTTTGCCCTGCTTTACAAGAGCAACGGAAAGACAAATGCAAACGGTTGATTTACCCGTTCCGCCTTTTCCCGACGCTACAACTATAACATTATCCATAATAAATTCTACCTCTGCTATATTCTATCACAAAATCCGTCAAAGAGCAAGAAACGAACAGTATTTTTATCAGCCAAAATTTTTGTTGATATTTTAGTGATAGTTAATAAAATTATTCTTCATTTTTAACGGTTTGCACAATAATTTCATTGATTTTTAATGCTAAAAGCAAAAAATAAGTTTTTTTATGTTTGGTCGTTCAGCCATTATACGGTCGGGATTTTTGTTTTATCTTTTAACATATCGTATTCTCGACCATAATTTTCAACTTTCCATTTTCAATTTTCAATTAAAATATGCGTCAAGCAAATCCTTTGCAACCTGCATTGAATATCTGCCCTTTGCACCGTGTTCGATTACAACGGCAATTGCAACCTCGGGCTTTTCATACGGAGCATAGCAAATGAATGTTGTATGGTCAGAACCCGAATTTTCAGCCGTACCTGTTTTGGCGGCAACCTTAACCTTGTAGTCACCGAACATATAATTTGCCGTGCCGTTTTCATCCTGAGTAACACCGAGCATTGCTTTGCGAACGATATCAAGATTCTTCTTTGAAATTCCGCAGTCACCGTAACTTTCAACATCAGTTGATTTTACGGTTTTGGTTCGCTCATAATTTGTAACTTTATCAACAATGTGGGTTTTGAGCCTTTCGCCGTTGTTTGCGATTGTTGCAACATAGGTTGCAAGCTGAACAGGAGTAAATGCGTTATCGGACTGACCGATTGCGGCTGAAACCGTGTTGCCGACCTGCCAGCTTGTGCTGTCCCTGCCTGCAAGAGTTCCCTTTGATTCCTCAATTTCAACACCCGTGTATTCGCCGAGTCCAAACTTTTGCGCATACAGATACATCGGTTCAATTCCGAGCCTTCTGCCCGTGTCGGCAAAAAAGTAGTTGCACGATTGTTCAATTGCACCCGTAACATCAAGACTGCCGTGGTAGTGCATGCACCTTACCACATTGGTGGGATAAAAATCGTAGTCCTGCTTGCAGTAGATTTTCGTTTTATCGGTTATGATTTTCTCCTCAAGAGCCGCACCTGCAACACATGGCTTGAACACCGAACCGCAGGCGAATGTACCGACTGTTGCACGGTTGTACATCGGAGAATTTTTGTTTTCGGAAAGTTTAACATAGTATGAGCCGTATTCGCTGTACTTGTTCAAATCGTATGTAGGATAGCTTGCCGCCGCAAGTACCGAAAAATCCTTGACCGACAGCATTACAACTGCGCCTGTTTCACAGTCCTCGCCGTTATTTTTCTGTCCCGATTCCTTGCCCGCCTGTTTTGCCGCTTTAACATTTTCTTCAAGCGACTTTACAGCGGTTTTCTGCAATTTTGAATCAATTGTGAGGTAGACCGTGTTGCCCGGTTTTGCGCTCTCGGTTTCGGTGCTTTCAACAAGAGTTCCGTCGGCATTTCGCTGAATAACCCTTGTTCCGCCCTTGCCTTTGAGGTCATCTTCATAGGCAAGTTCAATTCCGAATTTGCCTATCATATCATCATAGGAATAATCCTTGCCCTGTTTTTTCAGCTCATTGTATTCATCTTCCGACAATGAACCGAGTGCACCGAGAATGTGCGGTGCAAGGTCGGGATCAGATGCACCTCGTGTGAGGTAGGTTTGAATTTCAACACCGCTCACACCCTGAGTATTTTCACTGACAGCATTCACGGCACTTCGGCTGATATTTTCGGCAAAAACATACGGATTTGAATTTGAATAATTTTCAAGTTCCATATTGTAATGAATTGAAACAAGCGTTGTCTTTTGACTAAGACTTAATTTGTCGGAAATTTTGTAGCGTTTAAGAAGTGCGTTAAAGCAATCATTGGCACTTGTGTTCTTGTCCATGTCGAGAAAATCAGATGAGAGAAGTTTTTCCACATCTTCTTCACGGCTTGTTTTATAGATGCAACTGCCGTCAGAACCGACCGAAATCGGCAATGAATCGGTTCTTGCATCTCCCGTTTTGGTGAGAATATCAACAAGTTCAAGCAAAATTCCGTCAAACTTGTCCTCCTCAATATAAAGCTTGTTGAGGACAATTTTATACTTTGTGGTGTTTACAACAAGACCTACTCCGTTGCGGTCAACGATTTCGCCCCTTGTTGCATCGGTTTTTTCGGTATATCCCGTTGATTTGGCGGCAAGGTTCTTGTAGCTTTTTCCCTGTACAAGCTGCCAATCGGCAAGCCTTACTGCAAAGCCGGCAAAAATTGCGGCTGTTATTATTATGCAGACAGTTGTTCTGCTCTTTTTGCTTTGTTTGCCGTTTTTTCTGCTTTTGCCGAACCTCATACCGAACCCCCTATTCACAAAGATTTTTGTTTAAAAATGCCGTGAGAAAATACAGCGGAATTGTCACGGCGAATGTGTAAAGTATTCTTGAAATGTAGTGCCGTACAAACAACACGCAACCGCTGTCAAGCCCTGCAATCAGGACGAACAGCAGATAATAAATCAACATTACAGTCAGCACCGCTACAAACGAAAACACGATGACCGTAACAAATGACGGCACAAAATATCTGCTGAACACAAAGTTTTCCACATAACAGACAATTGTAAGTGCAAAGGCAAAATAGCCGATACTGCCGTCAAATGAAATATCAGTCATCACACCGCACAATGCACCGAAAATTACCGACGGCATAGTGTTTTCAAAAGATGCGATGCAGAGTGCAAGTGAAATCAGCATAAGCGGTCTGCCACCAAAAATTTCGGGAATTATAAAACCCGAACCCTGAAAAATATACAGAATTATCAACAGCAGAGCATAGCCGAAAAATCGGAAAAAGGTTCTTGAAACTCTCATCATTTTTTAACCTCACCCTTGCCGTCAAAGTCGGTAATAATTGCGGCAGATGTCACGGTGCGGATGTCCTCATACGGCTCAACAACGGCATATCGGGTTGTGTCGTAAGAATTAAATTTTAACTCTTTGACCTTGCCGATTATGAGATTTTTCGGATAAACTCCGCCTGTTCCCGAGGTGACGACAATGTCGCCGACTTTGATTTTGTTATTTTCTGCAATTTTTGTCAGACAGGTGAGGTTATCGTCACAATATTCTGCGTTTCCGCTGATGATTCCGTTGTCGGAAGTTTTTTTGTCAATTGCAGATGCTTTTGTGTCGGGAGAAAGAATCGTTCTTACCCGACAGGTTGTGAGTTCAACATCACTCACCCAGCCGATAAGACCGTTTTCCGTGATTACTGGATCATTTTTTTCCACATTGTCTGTTGAACCCTTATCGAGAGTGAACGAGTAGAAATCATCGTTTGCATCCCTTCTAAGCACACCGGCGGGAAGAATGTCATAGGACGGATTTTCCTTTTTAAGCTCATAATATTTCCACAACTTTGCATTTTCTTCCTTGGTGTCAAGGTAGTCAACAAGCTGTTCACGGAGTTCGGCATTTTCCTTTTTAAGCTGTTCGTTTTCTTTTTCGAGTTCTTCCTTTGACTTGTCGGAAGATGCCGCACCTGCGGTCAGCGTTGAAAGTCCTTTTGTAACCGTGTTTACCGCACCCGAAAAAAAGTTACTGCCGTTATGAGAGAAAACACTCATCACAGTTAGTATGACGAGTGTAATTATCAGAATTTTTGAGTTTTTATTATGTAAAAAATTTCTCATATTTTTATTACAAATACGGTCGGGCGGTGATTTTTAATCTGCCCGACCTTGCTTTGTCAATCTTCATTATCTGTCATGCTTATACTGAACGCCGAGCGGCTTGCCGAGTCTTTTGCCTGCACCGTCAACAACACAGTCAAGCGGTCTTTCGGCAATGTGAACAGGCATACCCGTCTGCTGCATAACAAGCATATCAAGTCCCTTGAGCAACGCACCGCCGCCCGTGAGCATAATGCCGTGATCGATTATGTCGGCTGAAAGCTCAGGCGGAGTTTTTTCAAGAGTGGTTCTGATTGCCTCAACAATTGTTGAAAGCGGATCGGCAAGAGCCTCTCTGACCTCGGTTGAGGAGATTGTAATGTCCTTCGGAAGTCCGTCAACAAGGTTTCTGCCCTTGACAACAAGAGTTTTTTCTTCTTCACCCGGATATGCAGAACCGATTTTAATTTTGATTTCTTCGGCAGTTCTTTCACCGATGAGAAGATTATATTTTCTTTTGACATAGGTTGAAATCGCCTCGTCAAACTTGTCGCCTGCAACTCTTACTGAACAGGCTGTAACAATATCTCCGAGAGAAATTACGGCAACCTCGCTTGTACCGCCGCCGATATCAACAACCATACTTCCGCACGGTTCGTCAACAGGCATTCCCGCACCGATTGCGGCAGCCATTGGTTCTTCGATAAGAACAACGGGAGGCTTTGCACCTGCCTGATATGCGGCATCTTCAACAGCCTTTCTTTCAACCTCGGTAACACCCGAAGGCATACAGATTATAACTCTCGGCTTACTGAAAATTCCCGGTTTTACCGCCTTTTTAATAAAGTGCTGGAGCATTTTTGCGGTTATTTTAAAATCGGCAATAACACCGTCTTTGAGCGGACGAACCGCAACTATCGAACCGGGGGTTCTGCCAATCATTTCTTTTGCCTGTGAGCCGACTGCAAGAACCTCGTCCGTACGCATATCAACTGCGACAACGCTCGGTTCACGCAAAATTATTCCCTTTCCTTTAAGACAAACAAGAGTGTTTGCAGTTCCAAGGTCAATTCCTATATCCTTTGAAAATGAAAACATCCCACAGCCTCCTTCTATGCTGTAATACCCAAATGTATTTTACTCAGATAGTATATCCCTATCATATATCTTTTCACAATTAAGGGCAATGATAAATTGTCGAAATTCTTTTATTTTTTACCTGTTGAGCCAAAACCGCCCTCGCCACGCTCTGTGTCGCCGAGTTCCGTAACTTCTTCAACATCACACGGAACAACGGGTGCAATAACCATCTGGCAGATTCTTTCAAACGGCTCAATCTCATAAGGCTTGTCCGAAACATTGCAAAGACCTGCACAGATTTCGCCACGGTAGTCGCTGTCAACAACACCCACACCGTTTGAGAGGCAGATGCCGTGCTTGATTCCAAGGCCGCTTCTTGCATAGAGAAATGCGGCAACGCTGTTGTCGGGAAGTTCGATTGCTATACCTGTCGGCACAAGCACAAGCTGACCGGGGTTGATTGTAATTTTTTCGTCAATACAAGCATATAAATCCATACCTGCAGAACCGTTTGTGGCTCTTTTGGGGATTTTTGCGTTGTCTTTTACCTTCTTTATTTTAACAGTCATAGTTAACCATCCTTCATCTCCTGCAAATTTTTGCAGGAATTATTCATTAATTTTTTTATTTTTCTCTAAAGAAATTATTTTCCGCCTAAATTTAATTGTTAGTCATTGTTGAATGAAAAAATCACTTTTTCCACAAAACGATAATGATTATTTTAACATTTTCAACAATCTAATTAACACCTCTGCGGTACAATCCATATGTTAATTTATCTTTCAACATCGGATAAAGGCTTGATTCGTTAAGACTTTCCACGATTTCCACATAGTTTTCAACAGTAAATCTTAAAATGTTGAAAGATGTTAAAAGTGTTAAATTTTGTTTATTCGGAACGAAAAGCAGGTCACAATTCAGGACTTCGGTACAGTTTCCGTCGCATTTCAGTAAAAATTGTTTACCGAGTCGGTCTTTCATTTTTGAATGATTTTTGCAAGTTTTGCAATCTATGCCTGCGCCTTTGACGGGGCAACTCCTGCAAAGCATGAGAGGAAGGTAGCCGTAGCTGATGATTCCCCTCGGAATGTTGCCTCCAAGTGCGTTAATTCGCTTAAAATCGAGTTCAAAACTGAGTTCTGCGTCCTTGATTCCGTACTCCTCCGCCCACAAAAGGTCAAGAGTGTTTACAAAATTCATTCCGAATCCCGAATGAAGGGTAAAACCGAGATTTTTGGCAATGTACAATGCCCCCAGATTGTTGCACAACACATCGGTTATGCCGATTTCTTTCATCTCGGAAAGCTTTTTGGCAATCGTGTCTTCTCGTCCGAACATTCCTCTCGGAATTTCAACACCGATGTTATAGCCCTCGTTTTTGAGTCTTACAAGCTCCCTTTTGTCGGCAAAAAGCGGAACAAACACAAGTTCACATTCCTTGAAAGCAGGGGAGAGCTTTGTCTGAGGCACTCTTGCACGGGTGGATTTTTCCACAGGCGGTGTGAATTTTGGAAAAGTAATTTTGTAGTCACGGTTGATTTTGTAGTTGTGTACAACACTTCTCACCGTGTCGAGTTCATCAAGAACATCTCTGCGCAAAGAATTGAGGATTGAAAGCGGAATAGAAATGTCGTCATCAATATTTATATTCACATCGGTGGGATTATATGCCGTTGAGCCTGTTTTTTCAAGCTGTTTTCTGCACTTTTCCGCATCAAGCGGTCTGTTGATTGCTTTTTCGGTTACGATGTCGGCAAGCTTTTTGACGGTGTGAACTCCGTCAGAGGCGACTAAAACGGGATTTTCACCGAGTTTTGCGGTAAAATCAAAAGTTATTTCAACATTTCTGATTTCGTCCTTGTAGGAAGAACGGATTGCCGAAAACAGTTTTTCATCGGCAGAAACAACATCAGATTTTGTTCTCGTACCGAACATATGACTTCCCGTTTTGCCGATGTAATAAGCGTCTGTAAAGCCTGTTCGTGAAAAAACTCCTCTGAGCATTTCCTGAGTTTTGTCGCTGATAAAGCCGAAATCACGCTGTTCAACGCACGCTCTTACTGCGGCTGAAACATACTCGGGGCGTTTCATTCTGCCCTCAATTTTAGCCGAGGCAACTCCCATATTCTGAAGTTCGCCAAGGTAATTTACAATGCTGTTGTCTTTAAGACTTAAAGCATGACCGCCCTTTTGCTTGTTCACGGAAAACGGCAGTCGGCACGGCTGAGCGCAAGCGCCACGGTTTCCACTCCTTGAACCGATCATTGCGCTGAGGTAGCATTGTCCCGAAACGCACATACACAATGCGCCGTGAACGAAAATTTCGAGTTCAACGGGAATTTCACAGCATTTTTCAATTTCTTTTTTGCTCATTTCACGGGCAAGGACAACACGCTTGAAACCCATTTCATAAAGTGCATTTACACCCGATGCGGTGTGAATGCTCATCTGGGTTGACGCATGAAGTGCAAGGTCAGGGACAAGCTTGTGCGCAAGCCTTGCAACACCCATATTTTGAACAATGAGTGCGTCAACATCAGCCTCTGCGGCTGAAATTATGGCTTTTTTCAGCTTTTCAAGCTCATCGTCAAACACAATCGTGTTGATTGTGACATACACCTTTACACCGTGAATGTGGCAATATGCCGTTGCTTTTTTAAGTTCTTCGTCATCAAAATTTTTAAAACTGCCTGCCGGAGCAAGTATTTCTATCTTTTTCATTTTTTATCTTCATCAAACAGAGAGAACTGCGTCATCGGAACATAACCGAGAAGTTTTTCGTTGCGCAATTCCTGTTCTGTTTTTTTAGCCTCGTTTGACAGAACATTCACGGGTACATCTTCTGACTGCTCTGTCTTTTTATTTTTTGCATTTGAAGTCTTTTTTTCCTTTGGAGCTGACTTTTTTTCAGGCTCTGACTTTTCCGATTCGGCTTTTTCTTCGCCATTTTCAACACTTTCAAGCTTTTCTTTAAGCTGAGAAACCTCGTGTCTGAGAACAGCAAGTCTTTTTTCAAGCTCTTTGTTGTTCATTGTAAGTCGGGTGTTATCGTTCATAGCCTCTGTAAGCTTTTCTCTGTATTCCTTGCAAAGCTTGTTAAGGTCATTTGTCTGCTGAATGATTTTGTCGGCTTTTTCAACATAGTCTTTGTTCTTTTTAAGAGCCTTGTTGCGGTCATCACAAAAGTTAAGTGCCGCAAGAACCGCACAATCACGGGTGTCAAGCTGTTTTGTGCTTTGAGCGGCTTTTCTTATGTGAGAAACCACCTCGTTTGCAACCTTCTGAACATATTTTTCATCATCCGTTGTGATAAGCGAATAACTTCTTCCCTCAATCTGAACGCTTACTCTCTTTTTCTCCATAGGAAATGCATCTCCCTTTAATAGCTTTTTTCGTCCTCATCTGACTTCTTTGCATATGTAATCACTGTACATTATAATATAAAATTGGAAATAATAAAAGAGTAAAGCGAAGATTGTTTAAATATTTTTTCATTTGTAGGCAAAATTGGCGATTTTATGCTGTTTTCGACTTATTTCGGTTGAAATATTTATTCTTTTATGATAAAATAAACTTTGCGACATTTTGACGGATTTGTCTGAATTTTCCGAATAACAGGGCATAACCGCCAAAACAAAATTGACATTTCGGAATATATTATTATGGGAAGTGATTATATGCCCGTACCGTTTGATTCACGAAAAATTTACTATCGTTCACCGTTTGGTGCGGTTGAACAGGGTACCGAGATTCATTTCAGAATTCTTTTGCCGAAGGCGGAGCATACACAAAAAGCACACTTGTGTGTAAAGTACGATTATGACTATAACTGGGAATTTACCGAACTTATTTGGTGCGGTAAATTTGACGAAGATACCGAAATTTGGGAGTGCGACTTTACTCCGAAGAAAATCGGACTTTATTGGTACAATTTTAAGCTTACCACCATTGACAAGACAAGGTATGTTGTTCCGTCCGATCCGTATAAGGTCAGCACAATTGAAGATTATATGGGCAGAAGTTGGCAGATTACCTGCTATAAAAAGGGCTTTAAAACTCCCGACTGGCTCGTTGGCGGAGTTATGTATCAGATTTTTCCCGACCGTTTTTACTTCAGCGGTGAAGAAAAGAATATTAAGCGTACCGACTATAAACGCAACAAGGATTGGTATTCCCTTCCCGAATGGAAACCCGATGAAAACGGAATGATTAAGAATAACGATTTCTTTATGGGCGACCTCAAGGGAATTACGATGAAGCTTGATTACCTTGAAAGCCTCGGTGTAAGCTGTATTTACCTCAATCCGATAAGCGAGGCATACTCAAACCACCGTTATGATACGGGCGACTACTCAAAGGTTGATCCGATTCTCGGAACGGAAGAAGATTTCAAGCACCTTTGTGCAGAGGCTAAAAAGAGGGGAATACACATTATCAATGACGGTGTGTTCTCACATACTGGAAGTGACAGCGTTTACTTCAACCGTTCAGGCAGATACGGCAAGGGCGGTGCATATAATGACAAGAACTCGCCGTATTTCAACTGGTATAAATTCAACGAATGGCCGAATAATTACCACAGCTGGTGGGGATTTGACACTCTGCCCGAGGTTATTGAGGAAACCCCGTCATTCAACGAATATATTAACGGCAAGGACGGCATAGTCAGAAAATGGATGAGATGCGGTAACTCGGGTTGGCGACTTGATGTTGCAGACGAACTTCCCGATGTGTTCATTGAAAATCTCCGCAAAGCCGTTAAGGACGAAAATTCCGACGCATTTCTCGTTGGTGAAGTATGGGAAGATGCAAGCAACAAGGAAAGCTACGGTGCAAGAAGAAAATTCTTGCTTGGCGAGCAGTTTGACTCCGTTATGAACTATGTGTTCAGAGATGCGATTCTGAACTTCTGCAAAGGTCAGCACGGCAAGTACACAATGGATCTGATTATGAGCGTAATCGAAAATTATCCCCGTCCTGTTCTCAGAGTGCTGATGAATTCACTTTCAACTCACGATACCGAAAGAGCAATCACGGTTATGGCAGGCGAACCGCTTGACGGCAAGGACAGGGAATGGCAGGCAAATACAAAGCTTGATGCCGAGCATAAAAAACTCGGTGTGAAACTGCTCAAGGTTGCAAGTGCAATGCAGTTTACTCTCCCCGGATTTCCTTGTGTTTATTACGGTGATGAGGCAGGAATGGAAGGCTACCGTGATCCGTTTAACCGTTGCTGTTATCCGTGGGGCAAGGAAAATAAGGAACTCATTGAGTGGCACAAAAAGCTTGCAGATGTGAGAAAAAGCTGTTCGGCATTGTGGGACGGCGATTTTATAAATGTTCTTTCGGAAGAAAGAAGAATTTCGTATATCCGCCACGACAAAGATTCTGCAATTTTATGCACATTCAATCTCTATGATTATGAAGTTGAGGCAAAAATGCCTCCGGGATATGCAGACGGCAAAACAGTTTTCGGTTCAAAGCTTGAAAACGGCAAACTGACAATTCCGCCCATGTCGGCAGAATTTGTAGTCCTTGAACTTGGTAAATGATATATACAAAGAAAACCACCCGTTTGGGTGGTTTTTGTTTTGTGAAATTATTGCAAAGTAACTACAATTTTGTAGGGGAGAACCGTGTTCGCCCGCACGGCGAGCCACCGTCCCCAATTCGTGTAGATAGTTTCTAATGTTAAAAAACATATTATGCCCGAGCATAACATTGAAACCATTTGTTCAATTCAATGTAGCGGCGAACCTCGTTCGCCAATCAATTCGTGTGCAAACACGAATTGAACAAATAATAATTGTTTCATCAAGGCGGGCGAACGAGGTTCGCCCCCACAAAACAGCAGTTGTTTTGTGACATTTATAAAAATTGTTTTCAACAAATAATATCTGCCATTACCTGCGGGCGTCCAATGAACGCCCCTACAGATTTGTAGTATTCATATAATTTGTTTTAGCACATAATCTGTGCCTTTACTTGCGGGAGAACACGGTTCTCCCCTACAAAACAGCAATAACTTTTTCTATAAAACAAAAATTGTATCAATCCCGTATTCGGGCATCTGATGTAATTACTTTATCAAACTATCTGCTCGAATTGGGAACAGCGGCTCGCCGTAATTTTCCATTTTCAATTTTCAGCTTGCATTCGTTGTCGTTTGAGTTGCGTTTGCTACATAGCTTTCGTACTCGTCAATGCCCCAGTTTTCTTTTACTTCATCGGAGATAGGGAAGGTGCGAAACAGCATTGTACTGCGTTCGCTGTCCGCCTTATCCTCGTTGGTGCTGAGGGCATAGACATTGCCGTTGTACCACAACTCGTTGGTGCTTTCAAAGGTTGTGCGGTAGAAAATATCCTGAATTGTATCGACCTTATCAATGCCCATTCCGCTTACTGCGGCAGCCATTACGGCACTTTTCATCAGGATTGCATCGCTGTTATTTTTCTCGTTTTCAATCGAAACGAAGTTGCTCATTGTTGTGCCAAGGCCGATATTCATAATGTAATTCGTCTTTGTTTCAACAGAGGCTGTGAAGTTTATTTTGTCGGCATCATAGTAATAATACTGATACTCCGTGCCGTTTGCGTCATCCTGCGGACTGCCGAGCATTTTCCAGCCCTTTGGGTTAATCATATCAAGATTGCCCGCCTCTTTGAGCATTTCGTTGTAGTTATGCGTAAATTCTTCAAGCGTGATTGCGTAGCACATCCCGTTTACATTTTCGCTTTTTTGGCGGATATTTGGATTCTCTGTTACCTTTGCCTCATCAAGAGTCGAGATTTTATCGGGCGCATCTACAACACCCGAAACATCGGCTTTTGTCTTGTCCGAACAGCCGAAAAGCGACAGCATAAGCATTGCCGTTACAATCAAAACTAAAGATTTTTTCATCAAATCACCAAATTTTCGTGTGTCAAAAACTCCACTTAAAAAAGTGGAGTTTTCTTATTTTTATTAATTATTCTTCCGTATTTTCTTCGGTTGATTCAGAAGTTTCGCCCTCGTTATTTTCGGGAACTTCTTCTGCAACTGTTTCTACGGTTTCACCGTTTTCGGCATTTTCTGCGCTGTCTTCACCCTCGGCAGATTCGTCATCTTCGCCGTCAATGTGGGGAACACGGGCAATTGTTACAACCTTGTCGTCACCGTTTACTTTCATCACGGTTACACCCTTTGATGGACGGGCGCAAACACGGATTGACTCGGCGGCAATTCTGATAATAATGCCTTCTTCGGAGATGATAATAATATCATCGTCAAGGTTAACCACCTTGATAGCGGCAACATCGCCGTATTTTTCTGTATGGTAGTTGGTAAGTCCCTTACCGCCACGGCTCTGAACACGGTAATCGTCGGGACTTGAAAGTCTGCCGTAACCTGTTTCGGAAACTGTGAGAACAAGACCGCCCTCACGGACAACGCTCATTCCGACTACGCAGTCACCCTCTTTGAGAGCCATTGCCTTAACACCACGAGCCTGTCTGCCCATTGCACGAATGTCGGTTTCGTTAAAGCGGATAGCCATACCTTTCTTGGTGGCGATGATAACCTGACTGTTGCCGTCAGTCATTCTTACCCACGCAAGTTCGTCACCCTCGTTGAGTTCAAGAGCGATAAGACCGCCCTTTCTTGAGGTGTTGTATGCGTTGAGTTCAATACGCTTGATAATGCCCTGACGGGTAACCATAACAAGGTATTTTTCCTCGTCAAACTCAGGCACTCTTATCATTGAAGTTACCTTTTCATCGGGTGAAATCGGGAGCAGGTTTGCAATGTTTACACCCTTTGACTGGCGGCTGCCCTCGGGAACTTCATAGCATTTAAGGCGATAAACTCTGCCCTTGTCGGTAAAGAACAGAACATAATCGTGCGAATTGATTACGAACATTTCAGCCGCAACATCTTCTTCACGGCGTGACATACCCGATACACCACGACCGCCTCTGCGCTGAATTTTGTAGGTATCTGCAGAAAGACGCTTTACATAGCCAAACTGTGTGAGTGTAAGAACGCACTCCTCCTGCGGAATAAGATCCTCAATATCAACCTCACCGCTGACAGCACAAATTTCTGTTCTTCTCGGATCGGCATATTTATTACGAATCTGCATAATTTCTTCTTTTACGATTTCAAGCTGTCTTGACTCGCTTGCAAGAATTTCAAGATATTCTTCAATCTTTGCATGGAGAGCGGCAATTTCATCCTCAATCTTAGTCTGCTCCATATTTGTGAGCTGACCAAGACGCATCTGAACTATAGCCTGAGCCTGAACATCATCAAGACCGAAACGCTCCATAAGACCTGCTTTTGCACTTGCAGTATCCTTGCTGTTTCTGATAATTTTGATTACCTCGTCAATGAAGTCAAGCGCAATCTTCAAGCCCTCAAGAATGTGGGCTCTGTCACGAGCCTTTTTGAGGTCAAAATCAGTACGGCGGCGAATAACTTCAGCCTGAAATTCAATGTAGCACTGGAGCATTTCTTTAAGTGAAAGAATTTTAGGCTCGCCGTCAACGATTGAAAGCATAATTGCACCGAAAGTTGTCTGCAACTGTGTGTATGAAAACAGCTGATTGAGAACAATCTGCGGTGAGGCATCTCTCTTGATGTCAATTTCAATGTGCATACCCTTACGGTCGGAGTGGTCTTCGATATTTGAAATACCTTCGATTCTCTTGTCTTTTACGAGGTCGGCAATATTCTCAATAAGTCTTGCCTTGTTGACCTTGTAGGGGAGTTCCGTAACGATAATTTTATATCTGCCGTTTTTAGCCTCAACAATTTCGGTTCTGGCTCTTACGGTGATTTTTCCTCGACCTGTTGCATAGGCAGCACGAATACCGCTTCTGCCCATAATGATACCGCCCGTTGGGAAATCGGGACCGGGCATACACTCCATAATCTCGGCAAGTTCAGCATCGGGATTGTCAATGAGAGTGCAGACCGCATCAATTGTTTCACCGAGGTTATGCGGCGGAATTTCGGTTGCCATACCAACGGCAATACCGCTTGAACCGTTTACAAGAAGGTTTGGAAAACGGCTTGGAAGAACGGTCGGCTCTTTAAGACGGTCATCATAGTTCGACATGAAGTCAACCGTGTTTTTCTCGATATCTGTGAGCATTTCAAGAGAAATTTTGCTCATTCTTGCCTCTGTGTAACGGTAAGCAGCAGGCGGATCACCGTCTACCGAACCGAAGTTACCGTGACCGTCAACAAGCATATATCTCATAGAAAAGTCCTGTGCAAGACGAACCATTGCGTCATAAACCGAGGCGTCACCGTGTGGGTGATACGAACCAAGCACCTGACCTACTGTGTCGGCGCACTTATGGTACGGCTTTGACGGATCAAGACCGATTTGATTCATTGTGTAGAGTATTCTTCTGTGAACAGGTTTCAAACCGTCTCTGACATCGGGCAATGCACGGGAAACGATAACGCTCATGGAGTAGTCCAAAAAGCTTTTTCTCATTTCATTTTGCAGATCGACATCAATAATTCTCGAATCCTTGTTCTGATTCTGTTCGTTATCCATATTCTTTCCTCGCTTTTCAAGCTCTTGTTACTATCTGTTCAATAATTTATATTAGTGTTGTTTTGCGGTTTTAAGTTAGATTTTTGTGCAATTTTGTTTCAGTAGGGGCGTTCATTGGACGCCCGCCTTGATGAAATAATTTGTTTTTTACATATGTTTTGATGTGATGAAAATTATGTATGAATTTTGTAGCGGCGAACCGTGTTCGCCATTCATTTTGCTTGAAAAAGCAAAATGATTAAACAACATTTTTTAATTAAACATCATTACCGATTTAAACAAATCATTTGTATCGCCAAGTAGGTTTTGCAATTATTTTGATTTTGTGCCGTTACTTATTCAATTCGTGTTTACACACGAATTGATTGGCGATCACTGATCGCCGCTACAGTATGGCAATACATTTGCGGCATTTATAAAATCACATTTTCAGCATAATTATTGCCATTACTTACGGGCGGATGATATCCGCCCCTACGTATAAATTGTTCAAACAATCAAAATGTACGCTCGGGCATAAATAGTTTTGTATACTGCAAACTATCTTCTCAAGTTGGGTGCAGCGACACGCTGCCGACGGCTCGCCGTCAGAAGTGTTTTACTGCGGCTGAAATATCTTCGTAAAGTTTCGGAAAGCGTTTTTTGATGCTGGTGGGGCGGAATGTTTTGGAATCTACGAAACCGTGTTCGGTTGTGCCGTAGCCGAGTTCCGTTTCCGAACCGTCCTTTTCAATACGCTTTACCGTGTATGTAAAAATAATTCTTGCGGCTGTGATAGTCTGCACCCATGTGCGGATAATCAGCTCGTCCTCATAAAGGGCAGGGATTCCGTAGTGACAACTCAGGTTCAAAAGTGGAGTCATCACACCTACATTCTCCATGTCTGTGTAGCTGATTCCAAACATTTTGATATAGTCATTTCTTGCTATTTCGTACCAAATCGGGTAATTTGAGTGGTGTACAATTCCCATTTTATCCGTTTCTGCGTAACGAACTGTAACTTTTGTTCTTGCGTGCATAAAATCACCCCGTTTTTAGAATTTTTAATATCGTAATGTATCAGACATCGAGGTTCTGAACATACTTTGCGTTTTTCTCAATGAAATCTCTTCTCGGCTCAACCTTGTCACCCATGAGGATTGTGAAGGTTTCGTCTGCCTGTTCTGCATCGCTGAGATCAACACGGAGCATAAGTCTTGTTTCGGGATTCATTGTTGTTTCCCATAACTGCTCGGAGTCCATCTCACCAAGACCTTTGTATCGCTGAACTTCGGTTTTGCCCTCAATTTGAGCCAAAATTTGGTCACGCTCAAGGTCGGAATACGCATATTTATGCTCTTTGCCCTTTGACACTCTGAAAAGAGGCGGCTGTGCGATATACACATGGCCTTCTTCTATGAGCGGACGCATGTATCTGAAGAAAAATGTCAGAAGAAGTGTTCTGATGTGCGAACCGTCGACATCGGCATCCGCCATGATAATAACCTTGTCATATCTGAGTTTTGAGATGTCGAACTCATCGCCGATACCTGTGCCGAGTGCGGTAATAACAGGCATAAGCTTGTCATTTCCGTAAACTTTGTCGATTCTTGCTTTTTCTACATTGAGCATTTTACCCCAGAGAGGGAGGATAGCCTGAATTCTTCTGTCACGACCGCCCTTTGCAGAACCGCCCGCAGAGTCACCCTCGACTATAAATATTTCGGTTTCGCTGCTGTCTTTTGATTGACAGTCGGCAAGCTTACCTGGGAGCTGTGCAGAGTCAAGCGGAGATTTTCTTCTTGCATTTTCTCTTGCTTTTCTTGCAGCCTCTCTTGCTCTTGATGACGCAAGTGCCTTTTCAAAAATTACCTTTGCAACGGCAGGATTTTCTTCGAGATAAACCGAAAGTTTGTCCCTCATAAGGCGGTCAACCATTGCTCTTACCTCGGTATTACCGAGTTTTGCCTTGGTCTGTCCTTCAAACTGAGCCTCTTTAAGCTTTACGCTAACGATTGCGGTAAGTCCTTCACGAACATCTTCACCGCTGAGATTCTTGTCATTATCCTTCAGTTTTCCGAACTTTCTTGCATAGTCATTCATAACATAGGTGAGCGCACGCTTGAAACCTTCTTCGTGAGTACCGCCGTCGGTTGTATGAATGTTGTTTGCAAAAGTGAGCAGATTTTCGTTGTAGCTTTCGTTGTACTGAAGTGCAATTTCAACCGCAATCGTATCATCTGCATTTCTCGATGCAAAGTAAATTACATCGGGATGAATAACTTCAAGAGAACGCTTTTTGTGAATGTACTCAACAAAGCTCTTGATACCGCCCTCATAGACGAAGTTATTCTGAATAATATTTTCGAGATCACGCTCGTCACGAAGTTCAATGTGAACACCTGCATTGAGGAATGCCTGCTCACGAAGTCTTCTTTCGAGAACGCTGTAATCGTAAACTGTTGTTTCTTTGAAAATTTCGGGATCGGCTTTAAAGCGTACTTCCGTACCCTTAACATCGGACTTGCCGATTTTCTGCAGGTCGGTTACAATTTTGCCTCTTTCGTAACGCTGGAAGTAAACATCTTCGCCGTCACAAACCTTGACTTCGAGCCACTCGGAAAGTGCGTTTACAACAGACGCACCAACACCGTGCAGACCGCCCGAAACCTTGTAACCGCCGCCACCGAATTTACCGCCGGCATGAAGAACGGTGAATACAACCGTTACGGCAGGAAGGCCTGTTTTGCTGTTGACACCGACAGGAATACCACGGCCGTTATCGGTTACCCTGATGATGTCACCCTTTTCGATGACAACATCAATTTTTGTACAATAACCTGCAAGTGCTTCGTCAATTGAGTTATCTACGATTTCGTAAACAAGGTGGTGAAGTCCTCTCGGTCCTGTTGAACCGATGTACATACCCGGACGCTTTCTTACAGCCTCAAGTCCTTCAAGAACCTGAATTTCGTCTGCGCCGTATTCCTGTTCAACCTTTGAAAGCTCCCTACCCTCGGATTCACCGTCAAATTCTACCAATTTTTCGGCTTCAACCTCTTTTTCATAGGTTTCATCAATGGGTTCTTCGTTTACATTTTCGTTGATTTCGTCAATATTCTCATTCATATTTTCGTTGTTTTCAAGATTATCCAAAACACTTACCTCCGTTTATTCGATGAACGAACAGCGCCTGTGTTCGTTTGTTTTTTCTGCTGTTTTCTTGATTTCGGGATATTTTCGCTTTTTTGAGCATCTGCTCCGAATTTTCTGAATTTTGTAAAAAACGGCACAAAAAACAGAAAAAACAGTATAAGTACAATATTTGTAATCATCAACGCTATCACATTTGTGCTTGCAAAAGCCGTCATTTCAAAGATATTGACGAAAATACCTATCAGAACGACAATCAAAAAGAGAATCCAAAGTCCCGAAAACGAGGTTTTGAACTGCTTTTTGCAGTGATAGCAAGTGTGAATTTTTGTATTTAAGTTCTTCTTTGTGTCACCGTAACGATAAATTGCGTGACAATGCGGGCATACGGGCAGTTTGAACACAATATCACCCGTTAAAACTTTCTGTTCACGGAGTAACGGTTGCCGTCATCCGACTTTTTATTCTCCGAAGTTTCTTCGGAATTTATGTAGTGTCTGCTCCTGTTCACGGTGTGGTGTGGGGGAGTTTCGGAGTGAATCTTTTTGAGAGTTGCTCCGCTTGATGCGTGATTTTCGCTTGTATTATTAATCACGGGAACATATTCCTGCTTTTCAAATGAGGATGAATCGGAAGAAATTTCGTTTGAATCGAGTCTTTGTCTTGCGGCATTTCTTTCGGCTCTGATTTTATTGAATACATCCGTGTTAATTTCAAAATTGTCATCGGTATCATTCTGCTGAGGAGTGATACTCGGGAAAGTATAGTTTTCGTCCTCGTCAAGTTCAGAGGTGAGAAGGTTGTCGGAGTAGGCAATGCCTGCTTTTTTAGCCTCCATAGACTTCTGATATTTTTTGAACGGCTCATAGTGAACGAAGTTCGGTGAAACTGCCGCAAAAATTACGAGCGGAATTGCAACGAGCAAAATTCCGAGAGGATTGCTCACAAGACCTGCAAGAATCCAGCCTGCCATAATTGCAAGAGAAATTACCGCAGCAACAATAAAAAACAAAATTACCTTTTTGTCAATTACAACCTTGCTCTCTTTGCCGCATTTTTGACAGATGTATTCTGCCTTTCTTCTGCTTGCAAACGATGAGGTATATGAAATTCTTCTTCCGCAGTAGGGGCATTTTCTCATTTTCATACGCAGAACTCCTTTTTAATATCCGTATCAACGGTACATAAGCTCCTTATAGGGCGATTGACTTCTTTTTATGAGTGTTTTTGACGAAAGCTGGCTGATATAAACGGTGATTTTACCGTTTTTTTCGCAGACAACAAAGGATTTTGGCAATTCATACGAAACATTCACAACTCTGCCGCTTTTTTCGGCGGTGGTAAGATAATCCCTTGTCTTTTTTGACACGGTACACTCATCCATATCAAAAATTCCGATAACCGTTTCGGTTGTAATAACGGTATCCTGTCCGAGATGAAGATACATCAGCTCACCTCTCCGTTGTTCAGCAAAAAGATTTTTCCGTCTTTCAGCTGTTCTTTATTCGACTTTTCACAGCAGGTGATGAACACCTGACAGCCGTGAAGTTCATTGAGCAAAAAATCCTGTCTTTTTGCATCAAGCTCGGAAAGCACATCGTCAAGCAAAATTACGGGTTCTTCGCCCATTCTTTCACGCAATACTGATGCCTCGGCAAGTTTCAGCGACAAAACGGCACTTCGCTGTTGTCCCTGAGATGCAAAAGATCTGGCATTTTTGCCGTTTATTATAATTTCAATATCGTCACGATGCGGTCCGTAGTTCGTAAAGCCCGTACGGATATCGTCACTTTGATGTTTTTCAAGTTTAGATTTGAGTTTTTCGTAAATTTCACCGACTGTATCATTCTCGGACACATCGTATCCCGACACATATCGGATTTTCAGCTCCTCTTTGCCTTTTGAAATTCCGTTATGGTACTCAACGGCACGGTCGGAGAGCATTTTTACATAGTCAATTCTGTTTTTTACAAGCATTGCGCCGTTTTTTAAGAGCGGTTCGTCCCATACGGGGAGTGTATCCGCAAGTGACGGGCGCTTGTAGATGTCTTTCAAAAGCGAATTTCTTTGGTTGAGAATTCTGTTGTACTTTGAGAGAACAACCGCATTTTTGAGTTTTTCACGGCAGATTGCGCTATCAACGAACTTTCTCCGCTCACCCGGACCTCGTTTTATAAGACTGAGGTGTTCGGGAGAAAATACAACGGCACAGAACCGTTCAATCAAAGCGGCGGCTGAATTTTTCTGCACACCGTTGATTTCTACGGACTTTTTTCCGCCCTTGAAAAGAATTTTTGCGGTCTGCTCACGCTCTTGACCGAGAAAACGCATCTCAATCTTCGCAAAATTCTCGTCCCAATTGATTACTTCGCTGTCTTTTGAACCTCTGAAGCTGTGACCTCCGCAAAAAAACCACAGTGCCTCAAGCAAATTTGTCTTTCCCTGAGCGTTGTCACCGTAAATTATATTTACTCCGTCACAAGGAGTGATTATATTGTCCTTTAAATTTCTGTAATTTTCAAATTTAAGAGCAATTACCTTCACTTACTTCATCAATCCCAAAGTTATTCAACGATTATTTCAAGACCGTCAAACACAGCTGTGTCGCCGACACGCATTTTTTTGCCTCTCATTGTGCAGACCTCACCGTTTACGGTGACATCTCCGTTCTGAATTACAACTTTTGCCTGTCCGCCGGTTTCAACCGCACCGCCGAGTTTGAGTAAATCCTGCAATTTTATGTATTCGCTGTCAATTTTAATTTTCTCAGTTTTCATTTGCCAACCTCATCGGAACAACTATGCTCAGATAGCTGTCACCCTTAACGGGTTTTACAATCATTGCCGTAAGAGAACCGTTTAAAACGAGTTTGATCTCATCGGTATCGGCATTTTTAAGAGCGTCAAGAAGATATCTGTTGTTAAAACCGATTTCAACCGACTCTCCGACAATCGGAACAGAGATTACATCGTTGGCTCTGCCGACTGCAGATGTGCATGAAAGTTTGATTTCATCATCCGAGAAAATGCATCTTACGGGGCTCTGGATTCTGTCGTTATTCAAAAGCGACATTCTTTCAACTGCATCAATGATTGTTCTTGTATTTATAACTACCTCGGTTTTTGCCTCTTTCGGGATTGCAGACTTGTAGTCTATGAAAGTACCCTCAATAAGACGGGAGATAATTCTGTAATTTTTGATTTTGAAGGTGATGTGTCGCTGACCGATGATGATTTCTGCATTTTCTTCGTCATCGGTGAGGAGTTTAAGCACCTCGTGCTGAGTTTTTCCCGGAACAACAAAACGGTTTTTGCTTTCGCTGTCTACATTTTCACTGCGAATAGCCATTCTGTAACCGTCAATGGCGATGATTTTGAATACACCGTCCTCAATTTCGTAAAGTGAGCCTGTGTAAATAGGCTTTGCCGTGTTTTCACTTACTGCGTAAACTGTCTGTCTGATCATATCACGCAGAACTTTTGCGTTGAGAGTGATTCCGTCAGTCTGTTCAAATGACGGAAGGTCGGGATATTCAACAGATGACATTCCGACAATCTGGTAATTAACCTTACCGCAGGCAATGTATGTAACCATACGCTCATCGGTTTCGATAAAGACAACTTCTTCGGGAAGTCTGCGGACAATATCAAGAAACAGTTTTGCACTTACAACAATTTCGCCTTCTTCTTTGATTGTTGCCTCAATGTCGGTTGTTATACCGATTTCGAGGTTGTAGCCGGAAATGTTGAGTGTGTCACCGTATGCTTTTATAAGAACGCCTTCAAGTGCAGGAATTGATGCCTTTGTTGACACAGCTCTTGACACATTGGAGATGGCTGTCGCCAAATCGGATCGCAAACATGAAATTTTCATCGGGTGCATTCTCTCCTGTCTATTTATTAATATTTTTATTGTAGTAGTAGTAGGGGATGTCAAAATGTCAAAAAGCGGTGAGATTCCGCATTGACACTGAAAAAAAGCATAAACAAAAGATTTTTGCGATTTGTTTGCTTTTGTTGACAAAAATATTTTTGAGCAAATCTTTCAACATCGGGTTGAAGAATGTTTATGGAATGTTGAAAAATATGTTGAATAAGTTAGTCTATCTGTCACGGATATTTTTGATGGTATCGTCAATGATTTCTTTGACCTTTCTGTCCTTTTCCATCATCTTCTGAACCTTCTGAATTGTATATATAATAGTAGAGTAGTGACGGTTGCCGAATTCTTCACCGATTGCAACCATTGAAAGCGTTGTAAGCTCTCGTGTAACATATATAGCAATATGTCTTGCATTGCTGATGTTGGCACTGCGGTTTTTCTGAGAACGGATTTCGTCTGCAGAAACACCGTAGGTTCTTGCAACCTCATCAATAATGCGTTCAACGGTAACTTCGGGCGGAGCGTCATTATTAAGAATGTCGGAAATGATTCCCTGAACCGAATTGATTGTAGGTTTTTCGCCGTCAAGGTAGTATTTGGCCTTGATTTTCTTAACCGTACCCTCAAGCTGACGGATATTTGCTTTGATTTTAGATGCAATGTACTCGCAGACTTCATCGGAGATTTCAACTCCGTCAAGTTCTGCTTTTCTTTTTATAATAGCAATTCTTGTTTCAAGATCAGGCGGCTGGATATCTGCAATAAGGTCCTGCTCAAATCTTGAACGCAGACGATCCTCAAGAGTTTTGATTTCCTTAGGAGGACGGTCCGATGTGAGAACAATCTGTTTTCTTGCGTCATAAAGTGCGTTAAAGGTGTGGAAGAATTCTTCCTGCGTACTCTCTTTACCGCCGATGAACTGAACATCGTCCACGAGGAGAATATCCGCCTGTCTGTACTTTTGTCTGAATTCATTCATCTTTGCAAGACGAAGTGATTCGACAAGTTCAACGGTAAAATCGTCACCTTTTATGTAGCAGATAACCTTTGACGGATCGTTTTTCTTGATTTCATTGCCGATTGCATACAAAAGGTGAGTCTTGCCGAGTCCCGAGTTTCCGTAAAGAAAGAGCGGATTGTAGGCATGTGACGGATTTGTTGCAACTGCAAGACAGGCTGCGTGGGCAAACTTGTTTGACGAGCCGACAATAAATGTGTCAAAGGTGTATTCGTAAGAACTGCTGTCGGGGCTTTGCAGAAGCGGAGCGGTTGCCGCCGATGTTGTGATTGATGCCGCCGCAGACGGCTTTGGTTTTTTCGGCGCATTTGCCGGTGTGCGGAACTCAATATTGAACCTTGTTCCGAAAATCTCTTCAAATCCCTCGTTGAGAAGTGACATATAGCATCTTCTCAATGTCTGGGCGTGAAAGTCATTTGGCACGAGCAGATAAGCGGTTCCGTTGTCAAAGTCAAGGTCAACGGGCTGGATTCTGCTGATCCATGTATTGTAGGCGATGTCGGTAATTTTAGACTTACAGTAATCGCTTATAACTTTCCATGCGTCTTCAAAAGAGTCCATTAATTTAATCTTTCCCTTCCACGGTGCAACACACTGCACCCATTTTCCATAATTATCCCATTTTGATAAAATACCATTCTGCTTTATTATAACGCAACAAATTTAAAATTGCAATTCAAAAAAGCCATTTGTAATTTATTGTAATTTATACTTTATTATTATTAAAGGGCGCAAATTTTGCAGAAATTCGGATATATAGTGTGTGTTTAATTCTTTATTGCAATATATTGTATTTACCAATAAAGAAAAATAATTTGTTACTGTTTTTTGCAGGCAAAAGAAAATTTTAAATTTCATTTTTGAAAATAAAAATTAAAAATTTTTGTTGACTACGGGCTGAAATTAAGATATAATGCTATATTGCAAGGTTATATTTTGAAGGGAGGGTTTTCATTATGTTGAGAACTTATCAGCCTAAGAAGCTCCACAGAAAGAAGGAGCACGGCTTCAGAAAGAGAATGTCTACATCTAACGGCAAGAAAGTTTTAGCCAGACGAAGAGCTAAAGGTAGAAAAAGGTTGTCTTATTAAAGAGGAGACCACTTTTAACCGGTGGTCTTTCTTTTTTAATGCACCTGTTTGCAAGGTGGTAAATTTATGAGTGAATATATCACTTTGAAGGATAACAGGGATTTTTCCAGACTTTACAGACGGGGAAAATCCTTTGTTGGTCCTGTTTTGGTAACTTATGTGTTAAAGAACAAATCCGATAACCTGCGTTTTGGAATAACCACCGGCAAGAAAATTGGAAAAGCCGTAAGGCGCACAAGGTCGAGGAGGGTAATAAGAGAGGCTTATTACAAACTTTATCCCGATATGAAAAAAGGATACGACTTTGTTTTTGTTGCCAGAGGTAAAACACCCTATGTAAAAAGCACTGTTATTTATAAGGAAATGAAAAAACAGCTTTTGCTTGCAGGTGTTCTTAAAGAGGGATAGTTTTATGAAACGAATTCTTCTGGCAATCATCAGGTTTTACCAGACCTCAATTTCTCCGCTGACGGCAAGTCATTGTAAATACATTCCGACTTGTTCGCAGTATGGCGTTGAGGCAATCGAGAGGTTTGGCGCACTCAAAGGCACAGCGCTTACCGTTTGGCGTATTTTGCGCTGCAATCCGTTTTCAAAGGGCGGGTACGATCCCGTTCCGGAAAAAAAGCCAAAGAGTAAGAAATTAAAGTGAGGTAACTGTATGCAGATCTTTGGTTTTCTTGGAAGTTTGCTCGGCTATGTGCTGTGGGGAGCTTTCTATCTACTTAAAGATTTCGGACTGTCAATTATCGTCTTTACAATTATTGTAAGACTTTGTATGTTTCCTTTTACAATCAAACAGCAAAAATCAATGGCAGGTACCGCAAGACTTTCCAAAAAGCAAAAGGAAATTCAGGAAAAATATAAAAACAACAGACAAAAGGCACAGGAAGAGATGGCAAAGCTCTATGAAAAAGAGGGTGTTAAGCCGACAGGCGGCTGTCTTACAATGCTCATCCCGTTCCTTGTTCTCTTCGGAGTATTCTATGCTGTCGCATATCCACTTACAAACACACTTCACATCGACAGCGCAAAGGTAACCGAAGCTCTTAACTATGTAAATACAATTCCGGGTTACACAGCGGCATCGGGCGCAACCAATGCCACATACCAGGAAATTTATTTTTTGAAGGATTTCAGCTGTTTCCAGAATATTGACGCTATTCAGCAGATTTTCAATGCCGACCAGCTCAATACAATTACTATGTTTGAAAAGGGATTTAATACATTCGGTATGAACCTTTTCGCAATTCCGCAGGACTACGGCATCTGGAGTCCGATGATTCTTTTCCCTGTAATCTGTTTTGCATCAAATGTGCTTACACAGTTCATTACAATGAGAATCAACGGAAAGAACAATCCTATGCAGCAACAGCAGGGCTGTATGAAGGTTATGATGTACGCAATGCCGCTTTTCTCGGCATATATCGCATACATCGTTCCGTCAGCCGTTGCATTCTACTGGATTGTATCTTCACTTGTAAGCCTTGTTCAGTCGGTTATCGTGGGCAAGCTTTTCAGTCCGCAGAGAATGACAGCAACATCCGAGGCAAGACATGCCGCTCTTATGTTTGAGCAGGAGGCTCTTGTTCAGTATAACTATGTTCCGCACGGTCTTTCCGAAAGTGCAGAAGAAAATACAAAATCCAAAAAGAAAAAGAAGTAGAAGTTTGAAATCAGGTGATATTGTGATTAAAGAAGCTATCGGCGTTGGCGATAACGAAGTTGACGCATTGAACGATGCAAAAAAGCAGCTTGGTCTTGACGAAACCGCAGAGGTTGAGTTTGAGGTTATCCAGAGAGCTGAAAAGAAGAAATTCGGTCTTTTCGGCGGTCAGCCTGCAAAGGTTAAGGTTACTCTCAAAGAAACTCCTGCTGAAAAGGCAGAGCAGTTTTTAAGAGATGTTCTCGATAACATGAAGCTTGAAAGCGTTCAGATAGAGAAAAAAGAGATTGAAGGCGGTATTGAATTCAATCTTTCAGGCGAGGATGTCGGTTTTGTAATCGGCAGAAGAGGCGAAACTCTTGATTCACTCCAGTACCTTACAAGTCTTGTTGCCAACCACACAGACAACAGCTATTTCAAGGTAACTATCGACACAGGCAACTACAGAGAAAAGAGAGAAAAAACTCTTGAAATTCTCGGCAGAAAGCTTGCTTTCAAGGCTGTTAAAACAGGCAGAAAGACAAATCTTGAGCCTATGAATCCTTATGAAAGAAGAATTATTCACACTTCTGTTCAGAAGGTAAACGGTGCTATTTCATGGAGCGAAGGCGAAAACGCAAACCGCCATGTTGTTATCGGTCCTGATCCAAAGGCAAAGCCCGTTCGCAGAAACGGCGGTTATAACAACAGAGGCAGAGGCGGCAGACGCCCATACAGCGCAAACCGTTCCGAGCATAACACTCCCGCAAATCCTGACAGAAAGCCCCTTAACGAGGGCGGTGCAACAGGCCTTTACGGAAGAATAGACAAATAATTACAGGGCGGTTTTTAACCGCCCTTTTTTCTTGGTGATTTTATGAATTACGATACAGTTGCCGCAATAAGTACCGCTCAGGGCGAGGGTGGTATAGGCGTTATTAGAATTTCGGGTGACAACGCACTTCAAATTGCCGACAAAATTTTTAACTCCGTTTCGGGCAAAAAGATTACGGAGATGAAAGGTTACACGGCATCATTCGGAAAAATTTCAGAAAACGGTGAGGACATTGACGAGGCGGTTGCACTTGTTTTTAAAGCACCGCACAGCTATACGGGTGAAGATGTTGTAGAGCTTTCATGCCACGGCGGACTCTACATTACAAAGCGGGTTTTGCGTGCGGTTCTCAATGCCGGTGCGGCTCCTGCTCAGGCAGGCGAATTTACAAAACGAGCATTTCTAAACGGTAAAATTGACCTTACCGAAGCCGAGGCTGTTATTGACATTATCAGCGCCAAAAGCAGAGGTGCGGCAAGGGCGGCTCTTTGCGTAAAAGAGGGTGCATTGCGTAAGAAAATTGACGGTGTAAAAAATGACCTTCTCTCACAGGCGGCTCATCTTTCTGCATGGGCGGATTATCCCGAGGAAGATATTGCCGAGGTTACGGTTGATTCTGTAATTGAAACCTGTGACAATGCAATCAAGTGTTTGCAGTCATTGCTTGACAGTTACGACTGCGGTCAGGCGGTTAAAAAAGGTATTGATACCGTAATTGCCGGCAGACCGAATGTAGGCAAAAGCACACTCATGAACCTGCTTTCGGGTTACGAAAAGAGCATTGTTACCGACATTCCGGGTACTACAAGAGATATTGTAGAAGACACGGTAACTGTGGGCGATGTTGTTTTGAACCTCAGCGATACTGCCGGTCTTCGTGATACCGAGGACACGGTTGAAAAAATCGGTGTTGACAGGGCGAGAAAAAGACTTGAACAATGCGGTCTTTTGCTTGCTGTTTTTGATAACAGCAGAGAACTTGACGAGGACGATTACGCACTTATTGAGTCTGCAAAGCTTGTGCCTTCAATTGCAGTAATTAATAAGACTGATCTTGATAATAAACTTGATATAGATTATATCAGTAAAAATATAAAATATATAGTATATATATCTGCAATTAACGGTGACGGCAGAGATGAATTAACAAAGGCTGTTGAAAAAATTGCAGGAACACAGAGTTTTAACCCGAGTGAGGGTGTTCTCTCAAACGAAAGACAGAGAATTGCCGTTAAAAACGCACTTAATTCGGTTGTTGAGGCAAAGGATGCACTTGAATTCGGTATGACATTTGATGCGGTAACCGTTTCGATTGAGGATGCAATTTCGCAGTTGCTTGAATTAACGGGCGAGAGAACAAGTGATGAGGTTGTGGACAGGGTATTCCACAACTTCTGCGTAGGAAAATAGGTGATATTATGAATTATTTTGCGGGTGAATATGATGTTGCAGTAGTCGGTGCAGGTCACGCAGGAATTGAGGCGGCTCTTGCGGCTGCAAGGCTCGGCTGTAAAACTGCAATGTTTACCATAAATATGGATGCGGTTGGAAACTGTCCTTGCAATCCGTCAATCGGCGGAACTGCAAAGGGACACCTTGTCCGTGAGATTGACGCACTCGGCGGTGAAATGGGTAAGACTGCTGACGAATGTTTTTTGCAGTCCAGAATGCTTAACAGGGGAAAAGGACCTGCTGTTCATTCACTCAGAGCGCAGATTGACAGAAGAAAATATTCTTCCGTTATGAAACATAAAATTGAGTTACAGAAAAATCTCGACCTCCGTCAAGCTGAAATTACTGATATTGAAAAGGTTGACGGCGGTTATAATCTTACCACAAGAATGCTTGCCGTATTCAAATGCAAAACGGTTATCATTGCAACGGGTACATACCTAGGTGGTAGAATTTTTGTCGGTGAGGTTTCGTATGAAAGCGGTCCTGACGGAATTTTTCCTGCCGCATTTCTCGGTGCAAGCCTTAAAAAACTCGGTTTGCCTTTGAGAAGATTCAAGACGGGTACACCGGCAAGAGTTCTGAAAAGTTCAATTGATTTTTCTGAACTCGAGGTTCAGAAGGGCGATGAACCGCCACAGCCGTTCTCTTATGAAACTGAGAATCTCGGTGAAAACAAGGTTGAGTGTCACATCAGCTGGACAAATGATGAAACAAAGCAGATTATTCTTGAAAACATCCACCGTTCACCGCTTTATGCGGGCAAGATTGAGGGTGTAGGCCCTCGTTATTGCCCAAGCTTTGAAGATAAGATTATGCGTTTCAAGGATAAGCCACGACATCAGCTTTTCATTGAACCGTGTGGACTTGATACCGAGGAAATGTATCTTCAGGGAATGAGTTCGTCACTTCCCGAAGAAGTTCAGCTTAAATTCTATCACACAATCAAAGGTCTTGAACATTGCCTTATTATGCGACCTGCTTATGCAATTGAATACGATTGCGTTGATCCGCTTGCGATGAACCCAACACTTGAATTTAAAGATTTTGAAGGCTTGTTTGGTGCAGGTCAGTTCAACGGTTCTTCGGGTTATGAGGAGGCGGCGGCTCAAGGACTTGTTGCCGGAATCAATGCCGCAATGAAAGTTCTCGGCAGAGAGCCTGTTATATTTGACCGTTCGGAAAGTTATATCGGCACACTTGTTGACGACCTTGTTACAAAGGGTGCAAACGAGCCATACAGAATGATGACTTCAAGAAGTGAGTACAGACTTGTACTTCGTCAGGATAATGCCGATGAAAGACTTACTCCTCTTGGTCATAAGATTGGTCTTATCAGCGATGAAAGATACGCAAAGTATCTTAAAAAACAGGAACTAAAAAAAGAAGAACTTAAAAGGCTTAAAAGTACGGTGATTTCACCTACTGATGAGGTAAACAAGATACTTGTTTCACGTGAAACATCTGAAATTACTTCGGGTGTAAGACTTATTGACCTTATGAAAAGACCTCAGCTTGGCTACGATGCATTAAAGAGTGTTGACACAACAAGACCTGACCTTGATCCGAATATCTTTGAACAGGTTGAAATTGAAATTAAGTATGAGGGCTACATTCAAAAACAACTCAAACAGGTTGAGCAGATGAAAAAGCTTGAAGTTAAGCAGTTGCCAAAGGACTTTGATTACAACGAAATTGAAGGACTTCGCCTTGAGGCAAGGGAAAAGCTTAACAAGATTAAACCGCTCAATATCGGACAGGCATCAAGAATTTCGGGTGTATCTCCTGCGGATATCAGCGTACTTCTTATCTGGCTTGCTCAAAACAACAGGAGGCAGTAATGGCAATTAAAGATACTCTTACTACCGTAACTGATGGTTTTAAAACCAAGCTTGACGATGAAATGCTCCAAAGGTTTGAAACCTACTTCAAATTGCTTGTTGAGTGGAACGAAAAGATGAACCTTACTGCAATAACCGATGAACACGGTGTTGCAGTCAAGCATTTTGCCGACAGCCTTACACTTTACAACTTTGTTGATGTAAAGAAGAATGCAAGCGTTATTGATGTGGGAACGGGTGCAGGTTTTCCGGGTGTTGTGCTGAAAATTGCAAGACCTGATATTAATCTGACACTTTTAGACAGCCTTAACAAAAGACTTACATTTCTCGACGCAGTTCTTAACGATACAGGACTTGACGCTGAACTTGTTCACAGCAGGGCAGAGGAGGGCAGTAAAAATAAACTTTATCGTGAGAAGTTTGATTTTGCCGTATCGAGAGCAGTTGCTAGGCTTAATGTTCTCTGCGAATACTGCTTGCCGTATGTCAAGGTTGGCGGTTCATTTATTGCAATGAAAGGACCGAATGCCGATGAAGAACTTGACGAAGCAGAAAATGCCCTGAAATTACTCGGGGGAAAGGTTGAAAAGGTTCATAAGTTCAATCTTCCGTGTGACGAGGGCGAGCGTACAATCATTGTAATCAAAAAGGTAAAACCCACACCAAAACAATATCCGAGAATTTCGGGCAAAATAAAGTCACAACCGTTGTGATAAATATCGACAGCTTTTTTGATAAATTACCATTTTGTGGTAAAACTTCTTAAAAAAGTTGCTCACAAAGCGACAACAACCGCACCGTGTCTATGTTATTATAATAGCACAGGGACAACCCCTGATGCTAACGAACATTGAGGCGATGCGGTTGAATTTTATGCTCAAAAACGATAACAAAGTTTTAGAGATTCCGATTATTAAAATCAGACCGAACAAAGCACAACCACGCAAAACCTTTGATGAAACCGAACTTGCCGCTCTCTCCGCATCAATCAGCGAAAACGGTATCTTGCAGCCGTTGTCGGTGAGAAAAATCTCGGCTACGGAGTATGAACTTGTGGCAGGTGAGCGCCGCCTTAGGGCATCGGTTTTGGCAGGATTGCGAAAGGTGCCGTGCATCGTTTTAAAGTGTTCAGAAAAAGAGTCAGCCATTTATGCTCTCCTTGAAAATCTCCAGCGAAGCGACCTCGGTATATTCGAGGAAGCTCGCGGGATTTCAAAGCTGATCAGGCGCTACGGTCTTACCCAAGAGGAAGCAGCGAACCGACTGGGTAAGAGTCAATCCACAATTGCAAACAAGCTAAGACTTCTTCGCCTTACATATGAGGAGCAGGAGTGGATTGTAAACGCAGGATTGAGTGAAAGACACGCAAGGGCTCTTTTGAGAATTGAAGATGACGCTTTAAGGCACGAGGCTCTGTCAAAAATAATTTCGGAGAATCTCAACACAAGTCAGACTGATGAACTCGTCAGCATTTTAATTAATTCCGTACCAAAAACAACAAAATCCAAAGGTACAAGCAAAGCGGTGATAAAAGACTTACGAATTTTTCTTAACACAATCAACAAGGCTATTGATACAATGCGTCTTGCAGGAATCGACGCACAATCAGACAAAAAAGACACAGACAATTTTATTGAATACACAATACGGATTCCTAAAAGACATCAAAAGCCTGATGCAGAAAAAACTGCTTAATTCACTTTCCAGAGGATGCGAAAGCATCCGTTCCACTCATACCCATTTCCTTATCTAAACCCCTTGCAAAAAGTCGCACAGCAATGTGCGGCTTTTTGCGTTGTGATAGTTTTGCTTTATGAAAAGTTTTTATAAGATTATAGTTATGTATTGTCTGTAGCGCGAACCGTGTTCGCCAATTATTTCGTGTGTAAACACGAAATGAGTAAAAGTGACTTAATAACTAAAATGTTTCACGTGAAACATTTTTAATTTTTATTAGATTGCGTAGTTAAGTTTAAATAAGAGTTGTTAAAAGTATTGTAGGGGAGAACCGTGTTCTCCCGCAAATAATAAACGGGATTTTATGTTATATGTGATTATGTAAATGCCACAAATTAGTAGGGGCGGTCATCGGCCGCCCGCTTTGATGAATTTCTATGTTCGCATACATATGTTTTGATATAGTGAAAACTGTGTATTCAAATTTGAACGCTTTGCGTTCAATCGTATGAAAACGCATATGGGCGGGCGAACGAGGTTCGCCCCTACATTATAACAACAACATTGTGTTATTTATAAATTTACAGAGAATCATAAAATTTCAACCATTACTTGCGGGCGGATAATATCCGCCCCTACGAAAATTATATTCATTTCATTAGTTTGTTTTGTGATAAAATTTCTGCTGTTGCCGGCGGGCGGCCGATGACCGCCCCTACAAAATAACAAATTGTTTCACGTGAAACAATTGTTTTTGATTAAGAAAAAAAGTTGCCGTAAATCCCAAAAAATCTTTAAAATCGCTTTAAAAACACCGTACTGTATGGTATAATTTATTGCAGAAGATATTTTAAGTCATAAAAACAAAAGACAAGGTGATTTTTTGGCAAAAATAATTGCAATATCAAACCAAAAGGGAGGTGTGGGAAAAACCACAACTTCCGTTAATCTTGCGGCTTGTCTGGGAAAAATGGGCAAGAAAACACTACTTGTTGACGCCGATCCGCAGGGAAATGCCACAAGCGGTGTTGCCATTGATAAGAGCAAAGTTAAGTTTTCAACTTACTCAATTCTTGTTGACGGTGCAAAAGCCGAACAATGTGTTCTTACAACTCCGTATGACAATCTGCATATTCTTCCGTCAAGCCTTGATTTGGCTGCCGCAGAGCTTGAAATTGCGGAAAAACCGCACAGAGAGGCGCTTTTGAAGAATGCTTTGCTTCCGATAAAGCAGTATTATGATTACATAATCATCGACTGTCCGCCGTCACTCGGACTTATCACGGCAAATGCTTTGACGGTTGCCGACACATTCCTTGTGCCGATTCAATGCGAATATTACGCACTTGAGGGACTGTCGCAACTTATCAACACGGTTAGAAGAATAAAAAGACAGTACAACGAGTCAATTGAAATCGAAGGCGTTCTGCTTACAATGTATGACGGACGACTTAATCTTACACAACAGGTAGTAGATGAAGTGAAAAAATTCTTCCCACGAAAGGTATTCAAAACCGTTATTCCGAGGGGAGTAAGACTTTCCGAAGCACCGAGCTTTGGTATGCCTGTTATCTACTATGACAAATCCTGCAAGGGCAGTCAGGCATATACGGCTCTTGCCGAGGAAATAGTCGGAAAGGAGAGAGGCTGATTTGTCAAAAAAACTCGGTGGTCTTGGAAAAGGCCTTAACGCAATATTTATAGAAAACGACTCCGAATCGGAGGGCGGAACAGTAACCCTCAAAATTTCGGAGATTGAACCGAACCGAACTCAGCCGAGAAAAGAATTTGACGAACAGGCTTTGTCGGAGCTTGCTGAGAGTATTTCACAGCACGGACTTTTACAGCCGTTGCTTGTTCGCCCGCTCACACTCGGCGGTTATCAGATTGTGGCAGGCGAGAGAAGATACAGAGCAAGCCGTATGGCAGGTCTTACAGAAGTTCCTGTTATAATTAAGGAACTTACCGATACCGAAACAATGGAGATTGCTCTTATCGAAAATCTTCAGCGTGAGGATTTAAGCCCTATTGAAGAGGCTCTCGGCTACAAGGCTCTTATTGATGAGCATGATTTTTCACAGGAAGAAGTTGCAAAGTCGGTAGGAAAATCCCGTCCGGCAGTTGCAAACGCATTAAGACTTCTTAAACTTCCCGATAACATAATGGAATATCTGAAAGACGGCAAAATTTCGGCAGGTCATGCAAGGGCATTGCTCACACTTGAAGATGAAGAACTTATGACGGAACTTGCAGATGAGATTATCGCAAAAGACCTTTCGGTAAGACAGGTTGAGAAAATCTGCAAGAAAAAGCCGACAGTTCAAAAAGAAGAAAAGCCTGAGAAAAAGCCGTCATTCTACAGCATGGTCGAACTTGCACTTTCTGAAAGTCTTGGACGGAAAATCAGCGTTTCAAAGAGCAAAGGCAAGCAAGGCGGTGTTCTTCAGATTGAATTCTACTCGGACGAAGAACTTACAGAACTTTCAAACAAACTTAAATAACATTACATAAAGAGGTATTTTAAAATGATAGATATTAAATTTTTAAGAGAAAATCCCGATGCAGTAAAAGAAAACATCAAGAAAAAGTTTCAGGATCACAAACTTCCGCTTGTTGATCAGGTAATTGAACTTGACGAGCAGAGCAGAGCAGTTAAAAAGCAAGCTGACGAACTCCGTTCAAACAGAAACAAAATCTCAAAGCAGATTGGCGCTCTTATGGCTCAAGGCAAAAAAGAAGAGGGTATGGCTCTTAAAGAAGAAGTTACAAAGCAGGCAGAACAGCTTGCAGAGCTTGAAAAGAAAGAGGCAGACCTCTCTGCAAAGGTAACAGAGATTATGATGCAGATTCCTAACATCATTGATCCGTCTGTTCCGATTGGTAAGGATGACAGCCAGAATGTTGAAATTGAGAAGTTCGGCGATCCGTTTGTACCTGATTTTGAAATTCCTTATCACACAGAAATTATGGAAAAATTCAACGGCATTGACCTTGACTCTGCAAGAAAGGTTGCAGGTAACGGTTTCTACTATCTTATGGGCGACATTGCAAGACTTCACAGCGCAGTAATCGCATATGCCCGTGACTTTATGATTAACAGAGGTTTCACATACTGTGTACCGCCTTTCATGATCAGAAGTAATGTTGTAACAGGTGTTATGAGCTTTGCCGAGATGGATTCAATGATGTACAAGATTGAGGGCGAGGACCTTTATCTTATCGGCACAAGTGAACATTCAATGATTGGTAAGTTCATCGACACAATCAACAAGGAAGAAAATCTTCCTTACACTCTCACAAGCTATTCACCTTGTTTCAGAAAAGAAAAGGGCGCTCACGGCATTGAGGAGAGAGGCGTTTACAGAATTCATCAGTTTGAAAAGCAGGAAATGATTGTTGTTTGTAAGCCTGAGGACAGCAAAATGTGGTTTGACAAGCTTTGGCAGAACACAGTTGACCTTTTCCGTTCAATGGATATCCCTGTTCGTACACTCGAATGTTGCTCAGGCGACCTTGCAGACCTCAAGGTTCGTTCACTTGATGTTGAGGCATGGTCACCTCGTCAGAAGAAGTATTTTGAAGTTGGTTCATGTTCAAACCTCGGTGACGCACAGGCTCGCCGTCTTAAAATCAGAGTTACAGGTGAGGGTGGCAAGAAATACTTTGCACATACTCTCAACAACACAGTTGTTGCTCCTCCGAGAATGCTCATCGCATTCCTCGAGAACAACCTCAACGAGGACGGCACAATCAGAATTCCTGAGGCTCTTCGTCCTTACATGGGCGGTATGGAAGTTATCAAATAATCAACATACGGTGTTCACACAAAGTTCAGCAAACTATCGCAAACTTTAAAACAAAATTGTATTGACAGTATACCATACAAATGGTATAATTTACCTTGTTAAAAACCCTTAGATAGGGGTTAATGGAGGTTAATTATTATGAAACAGAGAAGTGTAGGTATTGCAATTCTTCTTACAATCATCACTTGCGGTATTTATGGAATTTACTGGCTCATCATGCTTAATGACGAAACAAACTATGTTTCAGGTCATCAGCAGGACGGCACATCAGGCGGCATTGTGTTCTTGCTCACACTTGTAACTTGCGGTATTTACGGAATTTACTGGTGCTACAAGCAGGGCGAAAAGCTTAATGAAGCAAAGATGCAGAGAGGTATTATGGTTGACACAAGTGCATCTGTACTTTATCTTGTACTTTCAATCTTTGGTCTTGACATCATTGCTTATGCTCTTATGCAGAGCGAGCTTAACAAGATGCTCCCTCCACAGTAAGCAATGAAAAAAAGATTAATCAAATTTTCAACGGCTGCGATTATTTTGGTCGCAGCCGGTGTTTTATATTATTGCATTGTATCATTCACAGGGTTTGCAATTCCGTGCGTATTCCGAAAAATAACGGGACTTTATTGCCCCGGTTGCGGTGTTACGGGAATGTTGACTCATATTGCAAGGCTTGATTTTAAGGGCGCTTTTGAGTGCAATCAGGTTTTGTTTGTAATCTCACCGTTCATTCTATACCTGCTCGGAAAAATGCTTTACGGCTACATAAGATATGGTAGGCTTACTCTGAAAAAATTCGACACGGTTCTAACATTTGTCTTGATAGGAATACTGCTTGTTTTCGGAGTTGTGAGAAATCTTCCGCCGTTTGACTTTTTAAGGCCGTATGGATAAAATGTTGAAAAAATTCTGAAAATAAGAAATCCCCGAACATTTTTGTGTTCGGGGATTGTTATTGTAATGTTGAAAACTTTAGCCGATTTCGTTACGGTATTCGCTCACGGTTTTGCCCGTCCATATTGCAAAAGCTCTTGAGAATGAACCGATTTCACGGTAGCCAAGCAGAAAAGCAATGTCCTCGGCTGTCATATCCGTGTTTACAAGGTAAGTTTTTGCAAGAAGTTCCCTTGTGTGATTGAGCTGTTTCTGAAAATTTGTATCTTCTTCCTGCAATTTTCTTTGAATAGTGCGCTTGCTGTAACCAAGCTTTTTAGCCACATCATCAAGCACACATTCTCCGCTCGGCAACAATTCCATCAAGGCACTGCGCACCCTTGCGGCATAGGTATCATCGGTTTCCATCATAGAAAGACGGCGACTCAATTCGGGTTCAAAAAATTCCCACATTGATTCATTGTGACTGATAAAGGGAATCATAGCATCGGACTTTGGAGTGTCCCCTGTCAAGTGGACAGATGAAATAACAAAAATATATAGTTGAAAGATTCCACCTACCAGTTGGTATGGTGGAATCTTTTTATGCGAC
>CACXYD010000003.1 GCA_902771755.1 uncultured Ruminococcus sp.
GTCGCCGGAAAGGTCGCGGATCATTTCTGCATAGGCCTTCAGCATGGTCAGCGGTGTTCTCAGGTCGTGCGAAATATTTGCAATAAGCTCTTTCTGCAACTTTTCGGTTGCGGCAAGCTCCGTTTTTGCGTAGTTCAGCGTTTCGTTGAGTTCCTCAACCTCAAGATATCCTCTTGCGTTAAAGTCAACATCGTAGTTTTTCTTTGCAAGTTCCTTTGCCGCCGTGTTTGTCTTTGAAATCGGCTTTGCAATTCTGTGGCTTGCATAAAGTGAAATTATAACAGCCAAAAGCACAAACACAACCGACACGATTGCAAGCTGGTCACGGACAATTTCAACCGTATTTGTCAGCGGTGTAATTGATGATGTGACAATCAGAAAGCACTCGCTGCCGTCCTGGAGATTGATAATATCGGTATATACCATATTCTGAACATTTTCATCGGGAGCGGAAACATACTTTACTGAACCCCTCGACGCTGTGTCAGACGAAGAATATTCGTCAAGAAATTGCTTTTCAAACTTGCCTTTGATGCTGTCCTCTTTGTAGTTGCTTGTTATGAACATATAATGTCCGTCATTCTGTTCGGCAAGCTTGTAGTAGGAATAGACATCGTGGTACTGAATTTTCAGATTTGAAACAGGGTTGTCGTATTCACAACAATATTTCAATGTGAACAAAGATGTTGAATCGTAAACATATACCGAGAGTGAATTGTAGCTTGCAACATTTTCAATCGTTCCCATTGCATTTTTGTTTTCTTCAATCGACTTTGAAATAACCTGTGCGTTTTTTTCAACCTGTGAAGATTTTGTCGCTGTGTAAAACGATTCAAGGAAGAATGTTTGGAATACCCACAACACAATCACAATTGCAAATCCGAACAGAAGAAAATAACACAATAGCTTAAAGTGCAACGGCAGATAGTGGCGGTCAAATCGTTTTTTAGATGGTTTCAAAACGGTAACCCACCCCTCGAAGTGTTACAATACATCTGCTGTATTCGCCAAGGCTCTTTCTGAGAAGTTTAATGTGTGTGTCAAGAGTTCTTTCATCACCGAAGAAGTCATAGCCCCAGACCTCGCTGATAAGTTTTTCACGGGTGAGTGCAAGTCCCTTGTTCTTTACCATATAGAAGAAGAGTTCGTACTCCTTTGGTGTCATCTCAATTCTCTTGCCGTCAATTGTAACGATTCTGGCTGAGAAATCAACCGAAAGGCCTTCGTATGTAAACACATCTTTCTTTGCACTTTCTTCGTTCTGAGTGCCCTGTGAACGCTTGATTACGGCATTGACACGCATCATAAGTTCCTTTGGTGAGAACGGCTTAACAACATAGTCGTCACTGCCAAGCTCAAAACCGTGAATTTTATCGTACTCCTCGCCCCTTGCCGAAAGCATAATAATAGGTGTTTTCTTAAATTTTCTGATTTCTCTGCAAGCCGAAAAGCCGTCAAGCTCAGGCATCATAACATCCATAATAATAAGGTCAAAGTCCTCTTTGCGGCAAATTTCAATTGCTTGCATACCGTCAACGGCCTCTTCAACCTCAAAGCCCTCAAATTCGGCATATTTTCTTATAATCTGTCTGATTCTTGCCTCATCGTCAACAACAAGTATCCTGCTCATTTTTGTACGCCCCTTTTTATTTAGATTAAAAGCATCATAGATGCACAATTTTCCAACTGTTAATTTATCACCCAAATGTGATAAAATTATGTTAATGAAGTGATGTGATAAAGGTTATGTTAATCCGTAGGGGCGTTCATTGGACGCCCGCAAGTAACGGTAGAAATTTTATCACAAACAAATTTACGGAATGAACATAAATATCCGCCCCTACGGTTGTGTACTAAATTAACCGTAAAACGATTATATCACATTTTATTGCTTATTGAAATACAGATAAAAAAGATTTATAATATAATTAAAATCACTTTGAGGAGTTCGGATATGGAAATAAGAAAAATCAAGGCGCAGACGGTATGCGATACGGTTAAAAAGCTGTTTACCGACTGCAACTATTTTATCGGCAAAGACATCATGTGTGCCCTTGAAACCGCAAGGGATAACGAAAGCTCGCCTGTAGGCAAAAGTGTACTTTCACAGATTATCGAAAACGATAAAATTGCGGCTCGTGAAGAAGTTCCCCTTTGTCAGGATACGGGTATGGCTGTCCTTTTTGTTGAATACGGTGACAGGGTTGTTATTGAGGACGGCAGTTTTGATGAGGCAGTCAACGAGGGTGTTCGCAGAGCCTATATTGACGGCTACCTTCGCAAGAGTGTAGTAAATGATCCTGTTTTCGACAGAATCAATACAAAGGATAACACTCCTGCAATTATCCACACAAAAATCGTCAGCGGAAATCATATTAAAATTACCGCCGGCGGTAAGGGCTTCGGCAGTGAAAATATGTCGCAGATAAAAATGCTCACCCCGTCAAAGGGCATTGAGGGCGTTAAGCAGTTTATTCTTGATACTGTTTTTCAGGCAGGTCCAAATCCCTGCCCTCCTATGGTTGTCGGTGTCGGAATCGGCGGTACTTTTGAAAGAGCCGCCCAGCTTGCAAAAAAAGCAACCTTCCGTCCGATTGATTCCAAAAATGAAGATGAACGCTATGCACAGCTTGAGGACGAGCTCCTTACCGAAATCAATAAAATGGGCTTCGGTCCTGCAGGACTTGGCGGCAATACAACCGCAATCGGCGTGAATATCGAAACTTCACCCACACACATTGCAGGAATGCCTGTTGCGGTCAACATCTGTTGCCATGCCGCAAGACACGCAAGCGCAACGATCTGAGGAGGAAAAGCTGTGGAAAAGAAAATTACACTTCCGATTACGGACGAAGATATCAAAAATCTTAAAGCAGGCGACAGCGTTCTGCTCTCGGGTTCAATCATCACAGGCAGAGATGCCGCACACAAAAGACTTTATGAATTGATTCGGAAGGGCGAAAAACTTCCCGTTGACATCAAAGGCGAGCTTATCTATTATGTAGGTCCTGCTCCTGCAAAGCCCGGTTATGCAGTAGGTCCTGCAGGTCCGACATCAAGCTATCGTATGGACAAGTACGCTCCGTCACTGCTTGACCTCGGACTCAAAGGAATGATAGGCAAAGGCGCAAGAAATAAAGAAGTTGTCGATGCGATTGTTCGCAACAAGGGCGTGTATCTTGTCGCAATCGGCGGTGCGGCGGCACTTATCGCCAAGAGCATCAAGAGCGAGGAGATTCTTTGCTATGAAGATTTAGGCACAGAGGCTGTTCGCAGATATGAGGTTGAAGATTTCCCGTGCATAGTTGCAATCGACAGCAACGGCAACAATGTCTATGAAACCGAACCGCCAAAGTATAGAAAATCGTAATTTTTAATTATAATTCAAATCGGTAATGGTTATAAAAAACGGGAAAACAATGAGCAGAATAAACTGCCTTGTTTTCCCGTTAATTTATTTTTTAGGTAAAGACTTAGTTTCGTTATTTAACTTGTCCAATTTATGTACGCTTTTGTTGTTTGTTAAAGATTTAAGCTGTTGTATTGCAGTGGAGTTAAGTTGTTTTAATCTTTCGTTTTGTGATACACCCTTTTCAATTAGCAACGCATTCAAACTTTCGAGGTTTGACAGAACAAGCAGTTGTTCTATTGTTGCATAATCCCTTATGTTTTCATTCTTTTTATCAGGGTTTTCATTTCTCCACTCAGAGGCTGTTTTTCCGAAAAGAGCCACATTTAATAGGTCTGCCTCATTTGCGTATATACGACTTTGATTGATTTTGCTTACATCAGGAGGTATTAAGTTTTGTTTTATTGCGTCAGTATGTATCCTGTAGTTTGCTTTGAATAACAACCTTTTTACATTCCAATCAAGTGTATCTTGGTGACTTTTTTCAGATTTTAATCTTTGGTAATCCTGTATAATGTATAATTTGAATTCAGGAGATACCCAGGACGCAAATTCAAAAGCAATATCTTTGTATGCGTATGTGCCACCATAACGACCTGACTTTGAAACCATGCCTATAGCGTTAGTCGTTTTAATCCATTTTTGAGGTGATAAAACAAATGAATTTGAACCCGACTCAATTTTAAACTGGTCGAATTCGACCAGTTTAAAATTTTGGTTATGAAGTTGTTCCCAAAGACCTAAAAATTCAATCGTACTGCGTACTCTCAACCAGTTCTTTATAACATCAGCCGGAAATTCAGGATTTTTATATTTTGCTATATCCGTGAGAGATATGTAATCTTCGTTATTTATTGAGGTAACAATTGATATTTCAACATCTTTTGCATGTATAGTACTTTTAAAATTTTCACCTTTAGCCATGGTTATACCTCTTAATTAAAAATTGAGTTTTCCCCTATGCACTTACTTTGCACAGCTTGCAATCGCCGATTTCTATAGCTCTTTCGAGGGTGTCGGTAAAATGTGTGACTTCTTCGGGAATGTCGCAGTAGAGGTACTGCTCGTTCACGGCAAAATCTTCCGCCTCTCTCGACTGAACACACACTTCATACATTCCGTTCGGGTGCTTATAGACCTCGTAACGAAACATTCTGTCATCTGTGTACATATCGTAAATCACATAGTCACGCATTTTATCACTTCCTCTCAAATGTATTATGTTGCAGATTGCAAACAGTATTTGGTTACTTCGTTTCTAAAAACTCCTGTACTCTTTCAAAAAGGTACGGCTGAATTGTAGGGTATGTCAAATTTTTTGGTATATCGTCAAAAAGCTTGATTTTTTCAATTTCAAGCGGTGGCAGTTCTCCAAAACTGCGAATTTCCGCAAAATAGAGCATTCCGTAATCCGTGAATGAATAGATGCACACGGGATAGATGTCGAAATTCTTCGCCCCTGTTTCTTCCCAAAGTTCACGCTTTGCTGTTGTTTCAATATCTTCGCTGTCCTCACGATGACCGCCCGGAATTTCATATGTATCACGCTCTTTGTGCTTGCAGAAAACCCATTTTCCGTTGTATCTCGCACAAATTACGGCGTATTTCAACGGCTTGTCTGCGTTGAGGTCGAAAAATTTAACTTTCATAGCTAATCCTTTTAATCAAAATATCTTACAAGCGAGATCACCTTGCCGAGCAAAGCGACTTCGTCAACTATAATCGGTTCAAAATTATCGTTTTCAGGCTGAAGTCGGAAGTGACCGTTTTCTTTGTAAAAACGCTTTACGGTCGCCTCGTCACCGACAAGAGCAACAACGATTTCGCCGTTCTCCGCAACAGGTGTGCGGTGAACAATTAAAATATCGTCAGGGAAAATGCCTGCGTTAATCATACTTTCGCCCTGAACACGCAGAGCAAAAAGCTCTCTGCCCCTTTTTAAGCTGTCGGGAACAGGCACATAACATTCAATATTTTCAACGGCAAGAATCGGATAACCTGCCGCAACTCTGCCCAAAACAGGAACATCGGTGTTTTTCTCCATGCCGTTAATCTGAATACAACGGTTCACGCCGTGTTCTCGTGAAATAAGACCTTTTTCTTCAAGTGCCTTGAGGTGGTGGTGAACGGTTGATGTTGAACTCAGTCCAGTTTCTTCGCAGATTTCACGAACTGACGGAACTCTGCCCTCGCCGGCACATTCCTTTAGATAATCGAAAATTTTCTGTTGGCTTTTGCTTAAAGGTTTCATATCGCAACGCCCCTTGTTTGTAATTACAGTATGATTGTACCATATATTTTCAGAAAAATCAAACATTTGTTTTATATTTTTGAAAAAATTTTTTATTTCGTCGAATAAATAAAGAAATTATTTGAGTTTTGATTGATTAACAGAAAAAACAGACGCTTTTCATTCCGATTTCAAAAAGGGTTCACACAGTTTTCATATTTGCATTGTTTAATATAAGCGTACTCAGAAAGACGGAACCGCATCCGTCAGAGTATAATTGTTCTACCCTCCTCAATGCGAGTCTGTACAAAGACTCGTAATTGTACCCCTCATTTTTTAAAGAACATAAGAAAGCACCGGGTCGCCGCAAGCCCGGTGCTTTCACTTTTTCAGGATTATTCCTGAAAATGTCACGCTCGGGCATAATAGGCTTTGGATATTGCAAACTATCTACACGAAGGAAAATAAACACGAACCAAACAATCACAATGCCACGCTCGGGCATAATAGGCTTTGAATATTGTAAACTATCTACACGAACGAAAATAAACACGAATGAAAATAAATGGACAGCAGATTTTTATTTCTGCTGTCCGTTTTGTATTTTACATATTTAATTATTTTCTTTTTCTTGTAAACCAATATATTAATCCAAGCACAACGAGGAAACCGCCGAGTATGCAACGGAAGACTATATTAAGCGTACCCTCAAACATCGGATAGCCTGCAAAGGTCCGCAGACCGTACCATATTGTCATAAAGATAAAGAATACAGCCATCAAAACAGCAAGCAAGCCTTGATGTTCGTGACGGTACTTGATTCCTATAATAATCATTAATATAGCAAGAGCTGCCCAGAGCCACACATATATATTCTGAAGAAATTCACCCATAAAATTCACCTTTATACATTATTTTGTCGCTGATTGTAAACACTTAAATCGGATATCTGCACTTAGCTTAACGGAGCAAACCCTGTTTTGCCTGAGACAGATTGTAAGTAATACTTAGATTATACGGTATGAAATGTGCATTGTCAAACCGTGTTATGTGAAGATTTTCTGAAAACGAAAAATTTTTTAAAAAACGCTTGACTTTTACTGACTTTGGTATTATATTATGAGTATAGCAGTTAGCACTCACCTATCGAGAGTGCTAAAACAGCAAAAAACCGACACGAAATGAGGTGAACGGTATGGAGCTGGCTGAAAGAAAAAAGAAAATATTATCGGCAGTAATCGAAAGTTACATCAACACAGGCGAACCGATTGGTTCAAAGGCGTTGATTAACGAAACGGGACTTGAGGTTTCATCGGCTACGGTGCGAAATGACCTTGCGGACCTTACAAACAAAGGCTACTTGGTTCAGCCGCACACCTCAGCAGGACGAATACCAACGCTTCAGGGTTACAGATACTACATTGACAATCTGATGAAGATTACACCCGTAACCGAGGGCGGACGGGAATATGTTGAATCCGAACTTTATAAAAGTGCAGATTCCCCCGAGAGTATCCTCAAAGAGGCAAGCGGTGTTATTTCAAGACTCACAGGTTGCACGGCAGTAACAACAACACCTTCGGGCGAGGAAAGCAGAATTCACAGAATCCGATTTGTTCAGACCGGTTCACACACGGCAATGGCTGTTGTGATTGCCTCAAACGGTATCATAAAAACAAAGCTGTTCCGTTGTGACTTCCTTTTAAATCCCGACCTTCTGACTGTGTTCGACAAAGCATTCAACGAAATCTTTTCGGGAATGAAACTTTCATCGGTCAACCGACCGTTCATACAAACAGCGGCGGCAAGGCTCGGTGAACTTTCAATGTTCACCCCCGGAGTGCTTGTGGCAATTATGGAGGCCTGTGAAACGGCAAAGGAAGTCAGCGTTTACCTGAGCGGTGTGACAAAGCCGTTGTTTATGTCCGATGTCAATTTTCTTAACGCACGAAATGTTATGGAGTTTCTGAACAACAGACACGATCTTGCGGAAATGCTTGAAAATCTTCCGCTTGACACCTCCGTTAGCATAGGCAGTGAAAACAGCAGAACAGAGCTTGCAGGGAGTGCGGTAATTTCCACACGATACCGACTTGACGGCAACCCGTCAGGTGTGCTTGCGGTGATTGCACCCGTAAGGACGGACTACGCAAGGGCAATTTCAATTCTTGAATGTGTGTCCGACAGCGTAAGCACTCTTATTGATGAGCTGATAGAAATATAAAATCCTTGAAGGAGGATAAAGATGACTAAGAAAAAATCCGAGAAAACCGAAGAAAAAAAGGTTTCCGAAGAAACAGTCGCAGAAGAAACTAAGGCTGAAAATGCCAAAGAGCCTGCAAAGGACGAAAATGCAGATAAAATCAAGGCTCTTGAAGATGAGCTTTCGGCACAGAAAGATAAGTATATGCGACTTGCCGCTGAGTATGATAACTACCGCAAAAGAACGGCAAACGAAAAGCTTTCAATCTATGACGATGCAACTTCAAAGGCTTGTATCGAACTTCTTCCCGTTGCAGACAGCGTAACGCTTGCTCTTGCAAATCTGAAAGATGCCGACCCCGACATCATCAAGGGTATTGAGCTTATTTCAAATCAGCTTGCAAAGAGCTTTGAAAAGCTCAAGATTGAGTCCTATGGTAAAGCGGGCGACGCATTCGACCCGAACCTGCACAATGCGGTTTCAAAGATTGAGGACGAAAACCTCGGTGCCGACACAATCGCAGCTGTTTATCAGACAGGTTACAAAATAGGCGACAGAATTATCCGTCACGCAATGGTACAGGTTGCCAACTGTGACTGATTTCATATATAAAAATTCAGCAGAAAACACACAAACAAAATTAATCAAAAATACAATTGGAGGAATTTATTATGGCTAAGACAATAGGTATAGATTTAGGTACAACAAACTCATGCGTAGCAGTTATCGAAGGCGGCGAGCCCGTAGTTATCCCTAACGCAGAAGGCGCAAGAACAACTCCGTCTGTTGTTGCTTTTTCAAAAGACGGTGAAAGAATGGTAGGTCAGGTTGCTAAGCGTCAGGCTATCACAAACCCTGACAGAACAGTATCTTCAATCAAGAGAGAAATGGGTACTGCCCACAAGGTAACAATTGACGGCAAGAGCTACACACCACAGGAAATCTCAGCAATGATTCTTCAGAAATTGAAGGCTGATGCAGAGGCTTACCTTGGCGAAACAGTTACACAGGCAGTTATCACAGTTCCTGCTTACTTCACAGACGCACAGCGTCAGGCTACAAAGGATGCCGGTAAGATTGCAGGTCTTGATGTTAAGAGAATTATCAACGAGCCTACGGCTGCCGCTCTTTCATACGGTGTAGATAAGGAAAAAGACCAGAAGGTTATGGTATATGACCTCGGCGGTGGTACATTCGATGTATCTATCATCGAAATGGGTGACGGTGTTCAGGAAGTTCTTGCAACAGCAGGTAACAACCGTCTCGGCGGCGATGACTTTGATAAGAGAATCATCGACTGGATGGTTTCATCATTTAAGACAGAAACAGGCATTGACCTTTCACAGGATAAGGTTGCAATGCAGAGATTAAAGGAAGCTGCCGAGAAGTCAAAGATTGAACTTTCAGGCGTTACAACCTCTAACATCAACCTCCCGTTCATCACAGCAGACCAGACAGGTCCTAAGCACCTTGACCTCACCCTTACAAGAGCTAAGTTTGACGAACTCACATCAGACCTCGTAGAGGCTACAATGGGCCCTGTAAGATCAGCTCTTCAGGATTCAGGTCTTCAGATCAGCCAGATTGACAAGGTTCTTATGGTCGGCGGTTCTTCAAGAATCCCTGCTGTTCAGGAAGCTGTTAAGAAACTCATCGGCAAAGAGCCGTTCAAGGGCATTAACCCTGATGAATGTGTTGCTATCGGTGCTGCTATTCAGGCAGGTGTACTCGGCGGCGAAGTTGAAGGACTTCTCCTCCTCGATGTAACTCCGCTTTCACTCGGTGTTGAAACAATGGGCGGTGTTATGACAAAGATTATCGACAGAAACACAACAATCCCAACAAAGAAGAGCCAGATTTTCTCAACTGCCGCTGATAATCAGACACAGGTTGAAATCAATGTTCTTCAGGGCGAGCGTGAATTTGCTCGTGACAACAAGCAGCTCGGTCTTTTCGCTCTCACAGGTATCGCTCCTGCAATGCGTGGCGTTCCGCAGATTGAAGTTACATTTGATATTGATGCCAACGGTATTGTTAATGTATCTGCAAAGGATCTCGGCACAGGCAAAGAGCAGAAGATTACAATCAGTAACTCAACTTCAATGAGTAAGGAAGATATCGACAAGGCTGTTAAGGAAGCTGAACAGTTTGCCGCAGAAGATAAGAAGCGTCGTGAAGCTGTTGACGCTAAGAACGAGGCTGAAAACATTGTTTATCAGGCAGAGAAGCTCGTAAGCGAAAGCGGTGACAAGATTCCTGAGGCTGACAAGAACGCAATCAACACAAAGGTCGCTGCTCTTAAGGAAGCTATCTCAAAGGACGATGCTGCCCTCATCGGCACAGCTAAGGATGAGCTCCAGAAGACTCTTAACGACGCAGCAGCTAAACTTTATCAGCAGGCTGCTCCGCAGGGTGGTGCTCCCGATATGAACGGTGCACAGCCAAACGGCGGTAACCAGACAGGCAACAACGGCGGAGATCCTAATGTATATGATGCAGACTTCACCGATGTTGACGATAACAAGTAATTTATGTTAGAATAACATATAGTCAAAGGAGCTGTTCTATGGCGGCTCCTTTTGGCTGTATTTAGATTGTATATGACTATAACCGGCTTGCGGATAACTTGCGTGATTTCGGTGATTTAATAAAGGTGAAAGCAATATGGCAGACAAAAGAGATTACTACGAAGTGCTTGGCGTTCAAAAGGGCGCAAGCGAAGATGAAATAAAAAAAGCATACAGAGCCTGTGCCAAAAAATATCACCCCGATTTGCATCCCGGTGATAAAGAATGTGAAGAAAAGTTTAAGGAAGTAAACGAGGCATACGAGGTTCTTTCTGACCCCGACAAAAAGGCTCGTTACGACCAGTTTGGTCACGCAGGCGTTGATCCTAACTTTGGCGGAGGTGCAGGCGGAGCAGGCAGTCCGTTCGGTCAGGGAATTGATATTGACGATATTTTCTCAAGCTTTTTCGGCGGATTCGGCGGCAGACGCTCCAATAATGCAAATGCTCCTATGCGTGGCAGCGACATTGAAACAACGGTCTATATTTCGTTTGAAGAGGCTGCAAAGGGCTGTAAGCAGAAGATTAACTATTCGTGCGTGACAACCTGTGACGATTGCCACGGAACAGGCGCACAGCCGGGAACAAGCCCCAAAACCTGTTCAGCCTGTGGTGGTTCGGGTCGTGTAACAATCAATCAGAGAACGCCTTTCGGTGTTGTTCAGACACAGCGTACCTGTGACGCCTGTCACGGCAGGGGTAAGATTGTTGACAATCCCTGTAAGAAGTGCGGCGGTAGCGGTAAACAGCGCAAGAATAAGACTATTGATGTAACTATTCCGGCAGGTATCAAGGATCAGCAAATTCTTAACGTAAGCGGCAGAGGTAATGCCGGCACAAACGGTGGTCCCGCAGGTGACCTTCATGTTTATGTAAATGTTCGTCCACACCCTGTTTTTGAACGCAGAGGTGACGATGTTTGGTGCGAAGTTCCGATTACTTTTACACAGGCGGCTCTCGGTGCAGAGGTTGTTGTTCCTACTCTTGACGGCAAGGTTTCCTACACGGTTCGTGAGGGTACTCAGCCGGGTGATGTATTCAGACTCAAGGGCAAAGGTATTCAGCGACTCGGCGGCAGAGGCAGAGGCGACCAGTATGTAAGAGTTACCGTTGAAGTTCCTAAGAATCTTAACGGCAAACAGAAGGATCTTATCAAACAGCTTGACGGTGCAACAGGCGACAAGAACTACGCAAAACGCCGAAACTTCTTTGATAAAATCAAGAAGATGTTCAACGAGTAACACGGAATAAATCAGATTTGTGGGGCATTTGTCCCCACAAATTTTTTATACGGCAAGGCGTGCCGCCGTTCTCAATTAGTGTAGATAGTTTGTAGTGAAAAACCATATTATGCCCGAGCGTAATATTGTAATTATTTGTACAATTCTGTAGGGGTAGCCTTGCGACCGCCGCCGGTGGCGGAAAAAGGGAGCAAAGCGCTGTCTGAAATAACGAGCAAAAGGCAGTACATTTATGTACAACGCATTGCGACTATATTTCAGACGGGAGTCCATTGTTCGCCCACAAGTAACGGCACAATATTTATGTTAAATCAAACTATATAAATGTCGCAAATCCCTATTAAACAAAAACAAAAATATCGGCATAAATGCCCGTGAATCAGAGGTTAAAATGGAATCCTGGACAGAAATAAAAATAGCCGTTGACGCAAAGGATATTGACAGAGCAAGTGACATTGCAAATGTTGTAGTTCCCTACGGCATCTATATTGAAGATTACACAAACCTTGAACAAGAGGTTGAGGACATTGCTCATATCGACCTTATTGACGAGGATTTGCTTGCAAAGGACAGAAATAAGGCCTTTGTTCATATTTATCTTGAACCCGATGTTTCACCGTCAGAGGCGGTTGCATTCCTTTCGGAACGCTACAATGCAGAGGGCATAAAACATTCAATTGAACTTCTCGACTGTCTTGAGGAGGACTGGAGAAACAACTGGAAGAAATATTTCAATCCGATTGAAGTCGGCGAGAAACTTCTCATTCGTCCGAGTTGGCGAGATGATTACGATGCAGGCAACCGCAAGGTTCTCAACATTGATCCGGGTCTTGCATTCGGTACAGGCGGTCACGAAACCACAAGACTTTGCCTTGAAATGTGCGAAAAGTATCTTAAAGAAGGCGACTCAGTTCTTGATGTGGGTTGTGGCAGCGGTATTCTCGGTATTGCAACATTGCTTTTGGGTGCAGACCACGCAGTCGGTGTTGACATTGATGAAACTGCGGCAAGAACTGCGGCTGAAAATGCAGAAATTAACGGTGTTGCAGACCGCTTTACAGCTATCTGCGGCAGCTTTACCGACAAGGTTGAGGGCAAGTATGACATTGTTCTTGCAAACATTGTTGCCGATGCGATTATGTTCCTCTCAAAGGGCATCAAGGACTTTATGAAAGACGATGCCGTTTACATTATGAGCGGTATCATCGACACCCGTGCCGAAGAGGTAAAAGCATCCGTAAGTCAGTATTTTGACATTATCGAAGAACATCTTGACAACGGTTGGGCATGTTTTGCCGCACGGCGCGCCGCCGTTCCCCGTTCGTGAAGATAGTATGATATAAAAAAATTATTATGCCCGAACGTAGCATAGTGATTGTTTGTACAAATATTCACTAAAACAAAACAGCTTTCCGATTTTAATTTCGGAAAGCTGTTTTTTATTTGCATTAACTTTTTACTTCATTATCTCATATGACAATTTGTTTTCTTTTGCGTATTTTTCGGCGGCTGAACCTTTTTTGCAATACATTTTAAAGCCCTTGATAGGCACACTGTCATAATCGTCATTAACATCTATGCCAAGACCGCAATCTTCCATTTCTTTTACGGACTCGGGGACTGTAATGCTTTTAAGATTTGGCATAGATGTGAACGCATCACTTTCAAGGACCTTTACACCGTCGGCAATTTGAATTTCGTAAATATTGTCGTTAAAACTAAATGCAAACGAATCTACAACCTTAACGGTTTTCGGGATAACCACTTTAACTTTTACATTAGGGATATAAAGCGAAAAACTTGAAATTTCAACAACATCTTTGCCGTTAATTTTTTCGGGAATGTTGATTGTAACTTCCTTGATTACCTTGGATGAGTCGTATATATATGTGTAGTAATAATCATAGTCTACACCGGTGATGTCCCAACCCTCGTAATCATAACTCTCTTGATATGTAACATGAGAATTGTTATCTATAAGGTCATCGTCAGTGTCATCATCAGCGTCATCGTCAATATCAGAGGTTACACTGTCCGGATCATAAGTGGGAACAGTTGTTTTATCGTTGAAATCCTTTGAAATATGGTTTGATACATCATCAATTGCCTTGTAAATATCCTTATCTACTGTGTCAACAATATTCGGAACAATGTTGCACGCAACGACAGCGATAATAACAGCCAGAAGTACGATGATACCGCCGACAACGCTTGTTATGATAATAGCTGTTTTGTTGCTGCTGTTCTTGTTACCATTCGGCACGTTTGTAAACTGCTGTCCGCCGTAGCTGTTCTGTGAATTTGTGAACTGCTGACCGTAGCTTGTGCCGTTCTGATTTTGGCTCTGATTGTATCCGTCATTATAGTTCTGACCGTAGTTCTGATTCTCTGTGTTGTAATCAGAACTCGGTTGTTCGGGCGTTGGGTTTTGACCAAACGAATTAAAGCTGTTTGTGCTTTCTGCATTTTCCTGTGTATTGTTCTGAGTGAGCGGAGAACCGCAATTTTCGCAGAACTTTCCGTCTGACTCGTGACCGCATACGGGACATTTCATATTGTTTACTCCTCCTGTTTGCAATATGTTGCAAGTTATGCTTTTTGCAAGCAAAGCAGAGTTTGCTTCAATTAAAAATTATGCAAAATTTGTTCAATTATTATAGCAAGAAAAGCAAAATATTGCAAGTTTTACTTATTGAGTTCTTTTTCTATTGTCTCTGCCGCCTCATCAAGATAGTTTCCGCCGAAAAGCTCAATTTTTCCCTCATCAATGCATTTTGCAAGCTCGGGATCAATAGGAAGTTTTGCAAGCACCTGTGTATTATATTCTTCCGCAACCTTTTCAATGTGGCTTTCGCCAAAAATGCTGTGTTTCTTTCCACAGTCGGGACACATAAACCAACTCATATTTTCAACAAGACCTAAAATCGGCACATTCATCATCTTTGCCATTTTAACAGCCTTTTGAACTATCATCGAAACAAGTTCCTGAGGGGACGCAACAATAACAATGCCGTCAATCGGCAGACTCTGGAATACTGTAAGCGGAACATCGCCTGTTCCCGGGGGCATATCAACGAACATATAGTCAACATCACCCCAGATAACATCTTTCCAGAACTGCTTTACCGTGCCTGTGATGACGGGCGATCTCCACACTACGGGATCGGTTTCGTGTTCAAGAAGAAGGTTTACGGAAATCATCTTGATTCCTGTTTCGGTAACAACGGGTAAAATCCCCTCCTCGTTACCTCTGCATCTCTCGTGCACTCCGAATGCCTTTGGAATTGACGGGCCTGTGATATCTGCGTCAAGAATTGCAGTTTTTCTGCCGAGTCGGTTAAATGTTACGGCAAGCATTGAAGTTACAAGGCTCTTGCCTACTCCGCCCTTGCCCGACACAACGCCGATTACCTTTTTTACACTGCTGTATTTATTAAGTTCTTCGTGCAAATCCTGCTCTTTGCCTTTGCAATCTGAAGAACAGCTTGAACAATCGTGGGTGCAACCCATTTAAAACATCTCCAATTTCATAAATTCATATTTTCATTTTACTTTATTACAGAAAACAATCAGTTTTCTTCAACATACGGCTCGTCACCGCTGTCCTCCTGTGATGACTGTGTCGGCTGAGGCTCATATGATGACTGTGACGATTCGGGAGTGCTGCTTTCGCTGCTCTGCGGAGCTTCTGTTGCCGGCTGATACTCAGTCTGAGGTTCTGTTTGAACAGGAGCCTCTGTTTCGGGCTGATATTCTGTCTGCTGTTCATATGTCGGCTCTTCCGTGTAAACGGGAACATAGTTGTCATCGCCGTACTCCGTGGTAGGCTGTTCAGTAGTCATCTGCTGTGTTGACGGTGCTGTTGTTGCCTTGTTGTTCTTGTTCAGCGAACTGCACTGTGTAAACGCAAATATAATTGCAATAATAAGGCAGATTACCGCCGCAATTGTAAGGATAACCGCCATATTACGGCTGGTTCTCTTTTTCTTTTTTACAACCTTTTTACGCTTTGGGTGGATTGTTGACTTTGTATAGTAGTTTCCTCTGTCATCTGACGAGAGGTCATACTGATAATCCTTTGTGACCTTTGTAACCTGCTCTCCCGTCTGTGAGTCAAAGTTGTCACCATAGTCGGGAGTCTGTGTACGGTCGTCCCTTGCCGCAGGCATTTTGACGGGTGTATCAGAGTCTTCCTCAAAATCGGGTTCCGGTACTTGTACCGAGTCCTCATCAAAATTCGGTGCAAACTTTATGTCCTCTCCAAAGCTGTCACCGTAATCATCGACGGGCTTTTCGGGAACATCGTTTCGTTTTGTCGGAAAAGCAACCTCGTCATCAAAGTTGTCGAGGTCATAGTCCTTTGATTTATTATATTTATTATTATCATCCATTATGTAATTCTCCTTTGAAAGAAAAATTTATATATCGGTAACAGAGTGCAATCTGTGGCATCCTGTACCAAAATAATAAATCAGCCGTGACAATTTGTCAACTGAATATTAGCACTATTAAGTTTAAGAACATAATTTTTTGCCATATACAAAAAGTACCCGCACAAGCCGTGCAGGTACTCGTTGATTTAAAGAAAGTCAGTTGTGAATCAAGCCTCTTCACCGTTATCGGTTTCGTCTGTTGATTCGTTTTCATCCTCGGAAGTTTCTTCTGTTTCAACCTCTTCGGATTCTTCAAAAGCAGTATCTTCTGCGTTTTCGTCATCTGCAAGGTCAGCCTCAATGCCACCCTGAACAAGCTTGCTTGTTTCATCCTCAACAACATCTTCGTCAGCAAGTTCAAAACCGCTGAGGAATGAGTAAGGAATGCCGTAACCGAGTGCAATACTTGCGAGTGTTACAATAACGCTCAGACCTGAGCCGCTTGCATTTGAAAATACATCATAAAGCGGAAGTCCCGGAGCAAGAGATGCAACGATTATGTAGAGTGACGGAAGTACCATTACAATGAGAGTGACAAGTGAAAAACGCCTTACCGCTCTACCGTCACCGACACGAGTTGCATAGAACACCAAAAGACCGAACACAGCATAGACAAGAATCGGGATAATTGAACCGAACGGCTGTGAAAGGGCTGATGCGTATTGCGCAAAAAAGTGCGCACAAACGATAAATGCGATAATCAGAAATGCAGAGAAAAACAGATTGATTGTATCTCTTTTAGTAGGTTTTTTCATATTATGTCCTCCGTACATACGATATTGGGTTAATTTTAACATTGTAATGTGACAGTTTTGTGAACAAACAATGATATATACATTATAATCTAAGTGTAGATGTTCCTCTGCCTATATAGGCTGGAAAAATTTTAGAATTTAACCGTAGTAAAAACTGATACTTAAACCCTGCAAGCAAAGCAGAGTCAATTATATGAGGGAAACAAACGGTTAAAACGCAACCCTTTTTGTTTGACAAAATTCGTCAGGAAGTTTATCATTGACCATAAAAGGGATTATGCAACTTATTTTAACATAAAGTGTAAAATTAAGTTGGTGGAAATTGCGTTACATATGAAATATACTTAAATCAGGAGGTATGAAAAGTATGATTGGTATGAATTTGAAGTATCTTCGGAAAAAGTACGGATATTCACAGGAGGACCTTGCGGAAAAGCTTGATGTATCCAGACAGTCTGTTGCAAAATGGGAAAACGAGGAAACACTTCCCGATGTTGAAAAATGCGTTATGCTTGCACAGATATTTGAAACGACTGTTGAACTGCTCCTTGTTTGTCCGTTTTACGAAGAGGAGTCTGACGGACTTACACCCGACGGTGAGGGAAAATATATTTTCGGCATTGTCAAGGTAAGTGAAAGAGGTCAGATTACACTCCCGAAACACGCAAGAAAGGTGTTTGGAATTGAGGCGGGCGACCGACTTCTTGTTCTCGGTGACGAGAAAAAGGGTATGGCACTTGCAAAGATAAAAAATCCCTTTGATAAGTTTATGAAATAAATTTAGGTCTGAATCCCTTTTATCCTGAATTGAGGAGAAATATATGTACGCAATTAAAACAGAAAAACTTACAAAAAAATATAAGGAAAAAACGGCTGTTTCCGACCTTGACCTAAAAATCAACGAGGGAGAAATGTACGGCTTGCTCGGAGTCAACGGTGCAGGAAAAACAACCACGATGAAAATGCTCACAACGCTTATTATGCCGACATCGGGTGACGCTGAACTTCTCGGTCACAGCATAAAAACCGACAGAGCAGCGGTAAAGCAGATTATCGGAATTTCACCGCAGGAAAGTGCGGCGGCAATGAACCTTACCGCAAGAGAAAATCTTGAACTTATGGCAGAGGTTTACGGCTTTTCAAAGAAAGTTGCAAAATCAAAAGCAAGCGAACTTATTGAACGCTTTTCTATGCAGGAATTTGAAAACCGCAAGGCTAAAAAGCTTTCGGGCGGTGAGGTCAGAAGATTGAGTATTGCAATGGCGCTTATCTCAGAGCCGAAAATTCTCTTTCTTGATGAACCCACACTCGGACTTGATGTAATTGCAAGACACAGCCTTTGGACTGAAATTGAAAAGCTCAAGGGCAAAATTACCGTTATTCTCACAACTCACTACCTTGAAGAGGCTGTTGCACTCTGCGACAGAATCGGAATTATGGCTCACAGCAAATTTATGGCAGAGGGTACTGCCGATGAGCTTGTTGCCATTTCGGGCGAAAAAGATTTTGAGTCGGCTTTTGTAAAGCTGACAAACGGAGGTGTGTTGTAATGAGATTGACTGCATTTACTTCACGAAATACAAAAGAAATTCTCCGTGATCCGCTGACATTCTGTTTCGGACTCGGATTCCCCGTTGTACTTCTTCTCTTGTTGTCGGCAATCAATTCCGCAATCCCCGAACAGGCTCAGATGACAATGTTCAACATTGATAAGCTGACACCGGGTATTACGGTTTTCGGAATGAGCTTTATCTCGCTGTTCTCGTCAATGCTCATTGCAAAGGACAGAACTACAAGCTTTATGATGAGATTGTTCACATCTCCGCTCAAAGCACACGAGTTTATTATCGGTTACACACTTCCGCTTTTGCCAATGGCAATTTTGCAGAGTGCCGTATGCGTTGTGGTTGCGTTCTTCCTCGGACTTAAGGTCAGCGTGAACATTTTGCTTATGCTTGCGGTAAACATTCCGATTGCAATTGTGTTTATTTCGCTCGGACTTCTGCTCGGCACACTTCTAAATGAAAAGGCAGTTGGCGGAATCTGCGGTGCATTGCTCACAAACCTTTCGGCGTGGTTCTCAAACATTTGGTTTGATACTGCAATGGTCGGTGGTTGGTTCAAAGACCTTGCAAACGCACTTCCGTTTGTCCATGCGGTAAATGCCGCAAGAGATGCGATTTCGGGCAACTATTCGGACATTATGCCCGAACTTCTCCCCGTCTGCGGATATGCGGTTGTGTTGCTTGTTCTGGCTGTTGTCGTCTTTTCCGTTATGATGAAAAGGAATAAATAATTGATGAATTCAAACGGCAAAGCTCTGTTAAAAGAAAACAAAAGATACTATCTTCTCGACTCACTGCGTGGAATTTCAATCGTCAGTATGGTTGCATTTCACCTGTGTTATGACCTGTTTATGATGTACGGACTTAACACAAGCTGGTACTTCTATCCCATGACTGCGGTCTGGGAACGCAGTATCTGCGTGGTATTCATACTGCTTTCGGGAATGTGCCTTAACTTTTCAAGAAACGGCATAAAAAGAGGTATCTTTTTAAATCTTGCAGGCTTTGCCGTTACTGCCGTTACCGTGATTGCCGAACCGAATCAAGCAGTTTGGTTCGGAATTCTAAATTTGCTCGGCTGTTCAATGATGATAGTTTCGGTGCTGTCGAACAGTCTAAAAAAAATGCGCCCCCTTTTGGGAGCGTTGATTTCGCTTTTGTTATATGCGGTTTCGTATGATATACAAAATGGTTATGTCGGATTTTTCGGGTTGGATATCGTGAAATTGCCCGACTTTCTCTATTCGTGCAAGTGCCTTGCGTTTCTGGGATTTCCATCACCCGACTTTTTATCAACAGACTATTTTCCCCTTATTCCGTGGATTTTTCTTTTTACGGTAGGATTTCATCTTTGGAATTTCATCAAAGAAAAAAATCTTGCAAGATTTTTTGAATTCAAAATTCCCGTGTTCGATAAAATCGGAAAATACAGCTTGTGGATTTATTTAGCACATCAACCGATTATAATGGGAATTTTGATGTTGGTAATGAAGTTTGGCTAATTGAAAATTGAAAATTACGGTCGGGTAGCAAGTTTGCAAAATGCAGAACATTGTCACCCGACCGTTTTTTGTTTAGATGAGATTATATGTTAAACTGTAGGGGCGGATATTATCCGCCCGCTTGATGAATGTTTTATGTTTATGCATATATTTTGATGTGATTAAAACTATGTGTTCAAACTTACACGCAATGCGTGCAATCGTGTGCTACGCACACGAACGGGCGTCCAATGAACGCCCCTACAAATATGCAAAAAATCAAGGGACCGACTCAAAGAGCCGATCCCTTTTTAATTTATTGAAAAGATTGGTAATTACTTGTTAACAGCTTCATAAACTGCAACTGCGCAAGCAACTGTAGCACCAACCATCGGGTTGTTACCCATACCGATAAGGCCCATCATTTCAACGTGAGCAGGAACAGAAGAAGAACCTGCAAACTGAGCGTCACCGTGCATTCTGCCCATTGAGTCTGTAAGACCGTATGAAGCAGGACCTGCACCCATGTTATCGGGGTGAAGTGTACGGCCTGTGCCGCCGCCTGATGCAACTGAGAAGTACTTAACGCCGTTCTCGATTGCCCACTTCTTGTATGTACCTGCAACGAGGTGCTGGAAACGAGTTGGGTTAGTAGAGTTACCTGTGATAGATACACCTACATTCTCGTGCTGCATAATTGCAACACCTTCACGAACATCGTCAGCGCCATAGCAGCGAACTGCAGCTCTTTCACCGTCTGAGAAAGCTCTCTCTTCAACGATTTTAAGCTCTGATGTGAAATAATCAAACTGAGTCTTTACATATGTAAAGCCGTTGATTCTTGAAATAATGTAAGCAGCGTCCTTGCCAAGACCGTTAAGGATAACACGGAGCGGCTCTTTTCTTGCTTTGTTAGCATTACGAGCGATACCGATAGCACCCTCAGCTGCTGCAAAGCTTTCGTGACCTGCGAGGAATGCAAAGCACTTTGTTTCATCTCTGAGGAGCATTGCGCCGAGGTTACCGTGACCACGACCAACATTTCTCTGCTCAGCTACTGAACCTGGAATACAGAAAGCCTCAAGACCGATACCGATAGCTTCTGCTGCCTCTGAAGCAGTCTTTACGCCCTTCTTAACTGCAACTGCACAACCGAGTGTGTAAGCCCAGCCTGCGTTTTCAAATGCGATCGGCTGAACGCCCTTTACGATGTCATAGGGGTCAAAACCAAGATCGTCACAAATTTTTCTTGCCTCTTCAAGATTTGCAATACCGTATTCGGCAAGGCACTTCTCAATTTTAGGCATTCTTCTTTCCATACCTTCAAATGTTACTGCCATTATGGTGTCCTCCTTACCGAATTATTCTTCACGAGGGTCAATGTACTTAGCTGCGCCGTCAAAACGACCGTACTGACCGATGTTGTTCTTGTATGCTTCGTTTGGCTCAACGCCGTGACGAATGTCCTCGAGCATTTTGCCGAGCTTTACGAACTGATAGCCGATAACTTCATCGTTCTCATCAAGTGCTGTCTTGAGAACATAGCCTTCAGCCATTTCCATGTAACGAACGCCCTTAGCATTTGTGCTGTACATTGTACCAACCTGGCTGCGGAGACCCTTACCGAGGTCCTCAAGGCCAGCGCCGATTGGAAGACCGCCCTCTGAGAAAGCTGTCTGGCTTCTGCCGTAAACGAGCTGCTCAAAGATGTTCTTCATAGCTGTGTTGATAGCGTCACAAACGAGGTCTGTGTTAAGACACTCAAGGAGTGTCTTGTTAGGAAGAATTTCTGCTGCCATAGCTGCAGAGTGAGTCATACCTGAACAACCGACTGTTTCAACAAGAGCCTCTTCAACGATACCGTTCTTAACATTAAGTGTAAGTTTGCAGGCACCCTGCTGAGGAGCACACCAGCCAATGCCGTGTGAAAGACCTGAAATGTCTTTAATGTCATAAGATTTTACCCATTTGCCCTCTTCGGGAATAGGTGCAGGACCGTGCTTAGGTCCCTTTGCTACAGTGCACATATTTTCTACTTCTTTTGAATAAATCATGTGTACTTCTCCTTTCAATAAATTGTATGAGTCCGAAATCCTCAAACACCTATATTATACGGCTTAACCCGACATTTTTCAAGCATTTTTCGTTAATTTTTACAATTCCCCTACATTGTAATATTTCCCGTGCCGATTTGCCGTTTGATTTTAAAACGGTAAAAACAAAAACGGCAACCGAGAAATAAATCGTCGATTGCCGTTAAAGTTTGCTTATTCTTCCCAAAACAATTCGTCAAGGGTTTTGTCGAGAGCTTTGCATATTGCTATGCAAAGGTTGATTGTGGGGTTGTAGTCGCCTTTTTCAATTGCGCTTATTGTTTGTCTTGACACCTTTACAAGTTCCGCAAGCTGCTGCTGTGACAAATCTTTTGCCGCACGGGCGCTTTTTAATCTTAAATTCTTCATTCTTCAACTGCCTTTTTGTCAATTATTGTTTTGATGACAAGCATCACAAAAATACTTATTGCCCAAACGATTACAACGATAGGAATAATGCAGAGATTTGCCATGCCGTTTGTTATGAAAGCGTTGTCGTTGAAAATAACTGCCAAATATTCTATTACTGCAACAAGTGCCAAGGCGAATAAAAGGCTCTTTCTGCCTTTGTTTGATGTGAAATATGCGTCATTGAAAATGCTTATTCCGACAAATACGGCGCTTGAAATAAACAGTCCTATGAACATTTGAGCACTGAGTTCAGCCCAATTAATCTCCAGAACACCGAGCAAACCGCATACAACAACATATCCGATAAGCACTAAGAATGCCGATTTATAAGCCTTACCGCGTGCAAGAACCTGTCGTTCATCATATTCCGTGTAAGTGTTCTTTTTCTTTTTTATGTTTGCGATAATGAGCATCACGATAAATATGGCAATGAACCCGCAACAAAAACCAAGCGCCCAATAGTATTTTTCTTCCATAATAACATCTCCCAAATAAATCAGCCGCATCTGCAGATTTTTTCGTCCAACCGATAATCTGCAAATGTTAAAAATTTTGAATGTGTTTGAATGTGAATTAGATAGGAATGTTTTTGAAATCTAAACCTCTAAAAAATCCACACCCAGTACAAAAAGCTTTCTGTACCATTATAGTATATTAAAAGTTACCTATTGTCAAGTATATTTTACATAATTTCAAAAATATTTTCAATATGGCTGTTGGTGCGGGACACCAATGTGGCTGTTTTTTGGAATGAAATCCGTTAATCCGTTAGTTAAAATAAAACAAGACAAACCCATATTTCAGAGCTTGCCTTGTAGAATTATGCTACTTTATCAGCCGTATGTTCGACAACCGCTATTTCGGTCATAAGATTACTTACTGTTTTTACAATATCATCAAGTCTTTTCGCCACTTCATCGGTAAAAACGGTTTCTCCGCATTTTGAGCATTCCAAACACGGAACATTCTTTACAATTACAATACACTTTTTAAGGTCAACAAAATGCGTTGTCGTACTTGGTTTCAAATCCACCCTTACAATAAAAACAGGTCATTGTTATTTCTCCTTTTGCTATAGCGGACTTATTCGCTATTATATTGCATTACACCTTTACGGCACATTTTGTAAAGCTGTTTATTTCTTATATTATGTTACCACACGATTATTCCAAATCTGTTGACATCGAATTATTATTGCTGTATAATATAGGTGAAAAGGAACGGCTTTAGCTGTTTCGCTTTACGATTTTTTATATTTTTAAAAAACCGCTCTGTATTGCGATTACAGGGCGGTTATTTCTTTATATTCTTAATGACTTCATTAAAAGCCACGAAAACAATTGCAAGAACAAATAAATATGTAATCTCTGCCATTGGAATACACCCCCCTTTCACAAGGGAGTCGAAACAGCCGCCACCATTTCTTTTCAACTTTATTGTAGCATATCAAAATAGATTGTACAAGAATAATATTAATCAGTTTGGATTTGGTGACAGTGTTGTTTTCAAAACAATAATAAAAAGGTATCAGTCTTTTTTAGAACCAATACCTTTTTGGAGCTGATAACGGGATTCGAACCCGTGACCTCGTCCTTACCAAGGACGCACTCTGCCTACTGAGCTATATCAGCATATTCAATTGTAATTTTAATCACATAATCACAAATTCAATCACAATCATTTTTGCAACTGTTTTTAATCCTGCAAAAGTTTCGGATATCAACGGTCAAATCATTGATAATAAAAATCTAAACTTTTACAAACTTTACACGGTCGCAAAACCACGGTGATTATATCATAAAAATACCGTGATGTAAAGTGTCCACGGAGTATAATAACACATTTGCACGGTGATTTCAAATGTTTTTTCAAACTTTTTTGTAAAAAATACGAAAAGATTTGAAAAACACTTGATTATAAGCCGTTTTGGTGCTATAATTTTCTTGTAAATAATGAAAGCTAAAGGAGTGGGCAACAAACCCGCTCCTTATTTATTAGTTTTCACTTTGTTCCTCGGTGCGGTTTATCTGTCTGCAATATTTCGCACAGGGCAGTTTTGCAGACAGGAAGGCAGTGAATTTATGGCAAAAAGCAAAGGCGGTGTAACCGTATCAAAAGTATGGGAACTTTGTCAGCCAATTGTTGAAGGTTTCGGACTTTCACTTTGGGATGTGCGTTATGTCAAGGAAGGTGCAGATCGTTTTCTGCGTGTTTACATTGACAAGCCTGAAGGCATCGACATTAACGATTGTGAGAATGTTTCCCGTGCAATCAACGGTCCTCTTGATGAGCTTGACCCGATTGAAGAGGCGTACTGTCTTGAGGTCTGCTCACCCGGCATTGAGCGTGAGCTTATCCGTGACGAACATTTTATGCAGTTCATCGGCGCAGACATTATGGTTAAAATGCTACGCCCCATTGATGGCATAGGCAGGGAATTCAACGGTGTTTTAAAGGCTTACTCTGACGGCATGGTTACAATTGAGGACCACAGCGGTGAGAACGAAATGACTATCAATAAAAAAGATGCCGCATGGATTAAACTTGACGATTTTGATTAAAATTAACAGCAATTAAAGCTAACAACATTTGATATATACGATATTTATAACTAACCGAAAAATAAGAAAAGGATGATTTGGAAAATGACTAACAAAGATTTATTTGAGGCATTGAGAACATTTGAAAAAGAAAAAGGCATTCCTATGGACTATATGCTTCAGAACATTGAAAAGGCAATTTCCGTTGCCTGCAAGAACTACTACGGCGGTAATGAAAATGTTGTATTCAAGGTTGATCCCGAAAAGAACAGTTTTGACGCAAAGCTTGTTAAAACAGTAGTTGACGAAGTTTTTGACCCTAACTTTGAAGTTACCGTTGAAGAGGCACAGCAGATTAACAAGAGAAAAAAGTATGCTGTCGGTGACGAGATCGAAGTTCCGATTGATCCTAAGCACCTCGGTTGGACATCTGTTTCTTCTGCAAGAAATGTTATTCGTCAGGGCATCCGTCAGGGCGAAAAGGGTCAGACTCTTATCGAGTTCCAGAGCAAGCTCGGTGAAATTGTTACAGCAACAGTTGAAAGAATTGATCCAAAGTCAGGCGTTGCAACAATCAAAATCGGCAAGAGCGAAGCAACTCTTCCAAAGAGCGAACAGCTCGGTCATGATAACCTCAAAGAGGGCGACCATATTAAGGTTTACATTGCAGATGTCAAGGACAACGAAAGAGGTCCTCACGCAATCATTTCAAGAACTCATCCGGGCCTTGTAAAGCGTTTGTTTGAGCAGGAAGTTCCCGAAATTTATGACGGCGTTGTTGAAATCAAGTCAATTTCCCGTGAGGCAGGCAGTCGTACAAAAATGGCTGTTTACAGCTCAAACCCCGATGTTGACGCAATCGGTTCATGTATCGGTAACAAGGGCGCTCGTGTTAACAAGATTGTTGAAGAACTCGGCGGCGAGAAAATCGACATCGTTCTTTACAGTGATGATCCCGAAAAATACATCTCAGCGGCTCTCTCCCCTGCAAGCGTTTGCAAGGTTGAAATTACAGATGAAGAAACAAAGAGCTGCCGTGTAACAGTTCCCGACGGTCAGCTTTCACTTGCTATCGGCAACAAGGGACAGAATGCCCGCCTTGCCGCAAGACTTACAGGCTGGAGAATTGACATTCGTCCCGAAAGCGGTTTCTACGGCGAAGATGAGGACGATGAGCCAAAGACTGATGAAAAGTCTGAAGATGTTCTCGACCTTGACGAAAGTGCAAAAGACGAAACAGTTGTTTCAGAGAAAACAGAAGAATAATCAGATTAAACAGAGAGGGATTTTATGAAGCAAAGAAAAATGCCGTTGCGTAAATGTACGGGTTGCGGAGAGATGAAAGAAAAGCGTGAGCTTATCCGTGTTGTCAAAGCACCCGACACCAAGGATGAAAACGGTGAAGTCATCGCAAAAGGCGAAATTTCGCTTGACCTCACAGGTCGCAAGGCAGGCAGAGGCGCATATGTGTGCAGAAATCTTGCTTGCTTTGAAAAGGCTCGCAAGGCACGCCGCTTTGAACGCTCGTTAAGCTGTAAAATCCCCGATGAAGTATATGAGCAGATGCAAAGTGAGCTTGCCGCAGCAGACGGTGAGTAGGCGAAAGGATTTTTTATGAATGACAGGATTTTGTCGCTGCTTGGCATTTGCAGAAGAGCAGGCAAGCTGATTACAGGTGCCGACACGACGATTGACTCAATACGAAAGAATAAGGCAAAGCTTGTTATTTTTGCAAATGATTTTTCAAAGAGCAGTAAGAAAAGCGTGCAGACAGCCGCTGATGAATGTAATGTAAAAACATTGACAATGAACCGAAGCAAAGAAGAAATCGGATTTGCTCTCGGAAAAATCTGCGGAGTTATGACAACCGAAGATAAAGGCTTTGCAAATAAGCTTGAACAGCTTATTGAAAACGAATTGGGAGGAGAATTGTATGATAAAATATAAGGTAAAAGATGCAGCAACAGACCTCGGAGTTTCAAATAAGGAAATTATCGAGATTCTCGAAAAATATTGCGGTGTAACAAAGAAAACAATGACAACACTTGATGAGGGCGAACTCGATGTGATTTTTGATGTAATCACAAAGAAGAACAAGGTTGACAGCTTTGACGAGTACTTTGCCGCACGCAACAGCAAGCTTGATGCTGAAAACAAGCCGCAGCAGGAGGAAAAGCCTGCAAAGCAGAATGCAAAGGCTGACAATCAGAAGAAAAAGACCGATAAAAACGACAAAAAGCCTAATAATAAGGATACAAAGCCCGCACCAAAGCAGGAAAAGATTGAGGTTACTCAGGAAAAGAGTATTGAGGAGTCTGCTCCCCGCAAGCGCAGAGTAATTGACACTCGTGCAACAAATGTTGATGTTGAGCGTTATAATCAGAAGTATGATGACCTTGCAAGCGACAGCTCAAAGGGCAGAAGCACAGACAATATTGTTAAAAAGCAGAAGTTTACAAACCGTACCCAGCGTCAGAAAGGCAGAAGACAGAAGCGTGAAACAGAGCAGGAGCGTCTTAATCGTATTGCTCTTGAGCGTAAGCAGAAGCCGATTACAGTTCAGATTCCTGACGAAATCGTAGTTTCAGAGCTTGCTCTCAGACTTAAGGCTACTGTTGCCGAGGTTGTTAAAAAGGCATTCCTTATGGGTACAATGGTAACAGCAACAGATACAATCGACTTTGACACAGCGTCACTTATCGCTATGGAGTTCCACGCAAAGGTTGAAAAAGAGGTTGTTGTTACAATCGAAGAGCAGATTATTGATGACAGTGAAGATGATGAGGCAAATCTCGTTGAGAGAGCTCCGGTTGTTGTTGTTATGGGTCATGTTGACCACGGTAAAACTTCAATCCTCGACGCTATTCGTCATTCAAATGTAACTGCAGGCGAAGCAGGCGGTATCACTCAGCATATCGGTGCTTACAGAGTTAATGTAAACGGCAAGCCTGTTACATTCCTTGATACACCGGGACACGAGGCATTCACAACAATGCGTGCAAGAGGTGCTCAGGTTACTGATATTGCAATCCTCGTTGTAGCCGCTGATGACGGTATTATGCCGCAGACAGTTGAGGCTATCCACCACGCAAAAGCCGCAGGCGTATCTGTTATTGTTGCTATCAACAAGATGGATAAAGTCGGCGCAAATCCCGAAAATGTTAAGCAGCAGCTCACAGAGCATGAGCTTATTCCTGAGGAGTGGGGTGGCGATACACCATGTATTCCTGTTTCTGCTAAGACCAAAGAGGGTCTTGACGATCTTCTCGAAATGGTTACTCTCGTTGCAGAGATGAAAGAACTCAAGGCTAACCCCGACAGAGCCGCAAAGGGTACTGTTATCGAGGCAAGACTTGATAAGGGCAGAGGTCCTATCGCAACCGTACTCGTTCAGAACGGTACACTTCACAAGGGTGATACAATCATCGCAGGCACTTGCGTTGGTCGTGTAAGAGTTATGACAAACGATAAGGGCGAAAGAGTTACCGAGGCAGGTCCTTCGGTTCCTGTTGAAATCACAGGTCTTGACGAAGTTCCGGTTGGCGGCGATGTATTTGACGCAGTTTCCGATGAGCGTCTTGCAAGAACTCTTGTTGACCAGAGAAAGGCCGCTAAGAAGGAAGAAATCTTTAACGCACAGACTAAGGTTACTCTCGACAACCTCTTTGACCAGATGAAACTCGGTGAAATCAAGGAACTCCAGATTATCGTTAAAGCCGATGTACAGGGTTCTGCCGAGGCTGTTAAGCAGTCACTTGAAAAACTTTCAAATGACGAGGTAAGAGTAAATGTAATCCACAGCGCAGTAGGTGCAATCAACGAGTCCGATGTAATGCTCGCAGAGGCATCAAACGCAATTATCGTAGGATTTAATGTTCGTCCGGATGCAGTTGCCGCAGAAAATGCAGAGCGTGCAGGCGTTGATATGCGTCTTTACAGCGTAATCTACGATTGTATTAATGAGATTGAATCTGCTATGAAGGGTATGCTTGCTCCAAAGACAAGAGAAGTTGTTCTCGGTATGGCAGAGTGCCGTAATGTTATCAAGATTAAGTCAGTCGGCACAATTGCAGGTTCATATGTAAAGAGCGGCAAGATTCAGCGTAACGCAAGCGTAAGAGTTATCCGTGACGGTATTGTTATTGCCGAGGATACAATCGCTTCTCTCCAGAGATTTAAGGACGCTGTCAAGGAAGTAAACGAAGGCTACGAATGCGGTATTGGTCTTGAAAGATTTAACGACCTCAAAGAGGGCGATATGTTCGAGGTTTATACAATCGAAGAATACAGAGACTAATTTGACAGCGAGCCGCCGTTCCCGATGTAGGGGCGGATATTATCCGCCCGCAAGTAATGGTACAGATTGTATATTAAATCAGAGTTTATAAATTGTACAATGTTGTAGGGGCGTTCATTGGACGCCCGCCAGTATGCGTTGCATACGGATTGCACGCATTGCGTGCAAAATAAACACACAGCTTTAATTACATCAAATAAATATGTTTAAACAAATAAATTGATTGTGGCGGGCAGGTAATATCCGCCCCTACACAAATCTTTACTTTTAACTAAAGGATGTGATAGCATGGGAAGCCATAGAATTGAAAGAACAACAGAGGACATCAAAAGAGAGCTTACTGCTATTTTCAGAGAATTAAAAGACCCACGAGTTCAGCAGGCGTTTATCTCTATCGTCAGAGTTGAGGTTACAAACGACCTTTCATACTGCACGGTACAGGTCAGCGCAATCGAAGGCCTTGACAGAGCAAAAGAAGCTGTCAAGGGCTTAAAGTCTGCATCGGGCTTTATCAGACGAGAGCTTGGTCACAGACTTCATCTTCGACATGTTCCCGAACTCATTTTCCACGCAACAGACAGCATAGAATACAGCGCAAACATCAGCCGTATTCTTAACAGCCTTGACATTAAGGAAGACGAGGAAGAAAATGATGAATCTGTATGAGGTTGCCCGCTTTCTTGAGGCACACGATAATTATGATATTCTGACCCATGCTTATCCTGACGGTGACACTCTCGGCAGTGGTTTTGCACTCTGCCTTGCACTTCACCAAATCGGCAAAAAGGCAAGGGTCATCACAACAGGTGTTCCGTCAAAATTCACCTATCTTCAGAAAAATATCGAAGAGGACGATTTTACTACCGAAACGGTTGTCAGCGTTGATGTTGCGGCTGACAGCCTGCTCGGCTCAAATATGGGAAAATATATCGGCAAGGTTGATTTGTGCATTGACCACCACGGCTCAAACACATTCACTGCAAAGGAAAAGTTTGTTGACAAATATGCGGCGGCAAACTGCGAAATTCTTTACAAGCTCTTCCTCAGAATGCACATTAACTTTACAAAGGACATTGCCGACTGCCTTTACACAGGCATTTCAACCGACACAGGCTGTTTCAGATACACAAACACAACTGCCGAAACTATGCGTGTTGCCGCAAGTCTTATGGACTATGGCTGTAACACAGCATACATAAACAAGGCAATGTTTGAAACAAAGTCAAGAAACAAAATCCAGCTTGAAAGAGCCGTTTATGATTCAATGACCTACTGTGCCGACGGCAAGTGTGCAATCATTTACACAACGCTTGATATGCTCAAAAAGCTCAACACGGGCGATGATGAAATGGAGGGACTTGCCTCTATTCCCCGTCAGATTGAGGGCGTTCTCATCGGAATTACAATGCGTGAAAAGGAGGGCGGATTCTTCAAGATTTCCGTCCGTACTAATAATAATATCAATGCCTCGGATTTCTGTTCGCAGTTCGGAGGCGGCGGTCATCCTGCGGCGGCAGGTTGCTCAATTGAGGGTGACCTCGAAACCGTAAAGACAACGCTTGAAAAAGCTGCGGAGAAGTTTTTATCATGAGCAATCTTAACGGTGTACTGCTGATTGACAAGCCGAAGAAATTCACTTCGTTTGATGTTATTGCCGTTGTCCGCAGACTGACAGGGCAGAAAAAGCTCGGCCACACGGGAACTCTTGACCCGAACGCAACCGGTGTTCTCCCCGTCTTGCTCGGAACCGCAACCAAAACGCAGGACTTGATTCTCAATCACGATAAGTCGTACACGGCAGAATTTCAGCTTGGCAAAACCACCAACACCCTCGACATTTGGGGTACGGTGACAGGTGAGTGCGAATCTTCGGTTACAGAGGAGCAGATTCGTGAGGTTATTCCCAAATTCACGGGCGAAATTGAGCAGATTCCGCCGATGTACTCTGCCGTGCAAAAGAACGGTCAAAGGCTCTATGACCTTGCAAGACAGGGCATTGAGGTTGAGCGTGAGAGCAGAAAAGTTACGGTCTATTCCCTATCGCTTGCGAATTTTGACGAAAAAACGCAGACAGGCACGCTTGAAATTTCCTGTTCAAAAGGCACTTATGTACGCACGATAATCGACGATATCGGCAAGGTTCTCGGTG
>CACXYD010000004.1 GCA_902771755.1 uncultured Ruminococcus sp.
AAAAAAGGCAGGATTTGAGTTCGTTCCCGTAATTTCGCTTTCATTCGGTATGGAGCACAACAGTGGTTTTTCACTCACACTTCCGCTTATCCGCAGATTTGTCGGCGGTCTTGTATATGGCGATCAGCTTATGCTCCTTTCAAACCAAACAAAGCCTTATGAGGTGAACAAGGGCGAAAGTATGGCACTTGTTGATGAGTGGACGGATAAAATTTCCGATATGCTCATTCAGGGCAAGGGCTACACTCTTGAGGAAATTGACGAAACTCTTGATCAGATTACAAAGTCATTCACAAAAATTGAGCTGAATAAAATGCCGAAAGTAAAGGTTGGCATTGTTGGCGAGATTTATGTAAAATATTCAAAAATGGCAAACAACGGCCTTGAGGACTTCCTTGCAGAGCAGGATTGCGAAGTTTGCGTACCGGGTCTTATGGGCTTTGCGTCATTCAAGGTTGACAACCGTATTGAGGACTACAAGATGTTCGGCGGCAGCAGACTTAAGTACAAGTTCTGTACAATGCTCCTTAACTATCTCACAAAACTTGAAGGACTTATGGTTGATGCGGCTGAGAAATACGGCTTTGTTCCGCCGCACAGATACGCTCATACCAAAGAGCTTGTAAAAGGTGTTATCGGTTACGGCAGCAAGATGGGCGAGGGTTGGTTGCTCACAGCCGAGATGATTGAACTTGCCGATACAGGTTACGAAAATATCGTCTGCACACAGCCTTTCGGTTGCCTTCCAAATCACATCAACGGTAAGGGCGCAATCAGAAAAATCAAAGAAATCAGACCGAATGCCAACATCGTCACAATCGACTATGACCCCGGTGCTCCAAAGGTAAATCAGGAGAACCGTATCAAGCTGATGCTTGCTGTCGGCAAAGAGGAGCTTAAGAAAAAGCTTGAGGCTGAAAAAAATGCCAAAAAAGCTGATTCGGCAGAAGAAAAGTAATTTAATATCAAAGCTTATGAGTCATCGCAAAATTGCGGTGGCTCTTTTTGTTTTGCGGTAATATACGGCAGAAAAAATTAATACAATTTTACAGGGATTTTGAACAGAGCAAAGGAAAAAATAAATGTAAAATCAGGTGAAATTATGAAGAATCGACTTAAAATGTTTTTTCAAAGGCTTGCACGGTGGCTAAATGTGCGTGAAATGCAACAGCACAAGGTCAAGGCAGGCGTATATATAATTATAAGGCTCATACTTGTGTCGCTTTTGATTGTCAGTATATCAAACGGAAAATGGGAAAATGTTATGACTTGTGTGCTTACGCTCGCGCTTTTGATGCTGCCGTTGTTTATCGAACGAAAGTTATCGGTAGCGTTGCCGAGCATGCTTGAAACAGTCGTTGTGCTGTTTGTGTTTGCGGCAAATGTTATGGGCGAACTCGGCGCATTTTACGAAAAAATCCCGATATGGGATTCTTTGCTCCATGCCGTAAACGGATTTATCTGTGCAGGCGTCGGGTTTGGCTTGACCGATATTTTGAATCGTAGTAAACGAGTGAAAATGAGTCTTTCACCATTATTCGTGTGCCTGTTTTCGTTCTGCTTTTCAATGACAGTCGGTGTTGTGTGGGAGTTTTTTGAGTTTGGTGCGGATATGCTTTTTGAAAAAGATATGCAAAAGGACACCGTAATTACGGCAATACATTCGGGCTTGATTTCGGGTAAGCCAAATGTGACAATGCACATCAGAGATATAACATCAACCGTTGTAAACGGCGAAAATCTTGGCATTAACGGCTATCTTGATATCGGATTGATTGATACAATGAAAGATTTGCTTGTAAATTTTGTTGGCGCAATAGTCTTTGACACCGCAGGTTGGTTTTATCTGAAAGGCAGAAGTGCAGGTTTTTTACGAAATTTTATACCCGTTAAGAAGTAGTATTCTTGTAACCGCCCCCCACAATTAATCAATGATTTCATCGTATCAAAAAACACAAGGGCAGTCACGCTTATGTGACTGCCCTTGTGTTTTGGTGGTATTCTTTTATTTATTTAAAATTACTTGTCTTCCTGAAGTGTGATTTCAATTTCACCGTTACCTGATGATGAATCATAATACTTAACCTTGATTTTATCACCGGGTTTGTGGGTTTCAAGAATTGCATAAACATCTGCAAAGCTTGTGACTGTCTGACCGTCAACCTCTGTGATGACATCACCCTGCTTAAGGTCTGTGCCGTCACACGGACCGCCGGATGTAATGCTCTGAACATAAATACCCTGCGGAATGTTGTAATTTGATGCTTGCTCGGAAGTTACTGCAATGCCCGAAATGCCGATTTTTACTCTGCCTTCAACATATCCGTTCTTTACAAGTGTGTCAACAATGTTCTTGACTGTCTGTGACGGAATTGCAAAGCCCATACCTTCGTATGTTTCGGAAACAATCTTTGAAGTTGTGATTCCGACAACCTGACCGTAGTAGTTTACAAGTGGGCCGCCTGAATTGCCGGGGTTGATTGCGGCATCTGTCTGAATGTATTTTGTAAGGCTTGATGTTGAAAGTTTTCTGTCAAGCGCTGAGATGACACCTTTTGTTGTTGTGTTCTGATAGTCAAGACCGCCCGGGTTGCCGACTACGATAATGTCCTGACCTACTTCAAGCTGTGATGAATCGCCGAATGTTGCAGGAGTAAGTCCTTTTGCATCGTCCATTTTGAGAACTGCAATGTCGGTTCTTGAATCGTAACCTACAACGCCTGCCTTGTATTCTTTGCCGTCAGATGTTACAACTCTGATTGCATAGGCTGTCTTGCTGTTGCCGATTACATGAGCGTTTGTGATAACATAGCCGTCCTGCGAGAAGATAATTCCGCTGCCCTGTGATGACGCTGTTGTTGTGTCAGCTTTGTCGGGAGCATCGTCTGAGTAACAGAGAATACCTACAACAGAATCCGAAACTTTTTCAGAGGCTTTTGCGGCTGTGTAGTTTTCGTTTGTTTTTGCATCTTTCGGATTGCTTTCGAGTTTCATACCCGAATAGTTCTTATTAGTCTTGTTGCTGTAATCCGACTCATCGTGCGTTTTGCCCTGTGAAGATGTGTCGGGAAGTGTTTCAAACGGTGTTGTGCTGTCCTCATCGGGAATTGTGAACGAATTGCCGTAATCACTGCGGCTGTGATTATCCGAGGTTTCTTTTAGACTCACTGAAAATGCATACACCATCATACCTACAAATCCGATTGCAAGGAGTGAACAGAGAACGATAATCAACGCAATGATTCCACCCTTTGTTTTCTTCTTAGGATATTGAGCATACATCTGTGGGTTGTACTGCTGATTATATTGCGGATTATATGTACTGTTCTGATTGCCATAGGGCGTCTGTCCGTACATATTCTGTTGTGAGCCCTGCTGATACGGTGGTACATTTTGATTGTACCCTGTGTTATTCTGATACTGTCCATACTGCTGATTGTTTTGATTATACTGCGGATTCTGTCCGCTGTATGGATACTGACCGTAACCGTACTGCCACGGCTGTGCGTAAGTATTCGGGTTCTGGTTTTGGTCTTGATTTTGCTGATACGGCGGAATATTTTCATTCGGATTTGTATTGTTTGGTGTGTTTGATGTATTGTCGCCAAAGACATAATCACCGTACGGTGTGCTGTCGTTCTGTGACGGCTGAACGTTCTGAACCTGTTCTTCCTGTGTTTCGGGTTCGGAAACAGGATTTGTCGGTTCTGTGTTCATATTATCATTTTGTACAGGCTTTTCGGTGAACGGCTTTTGCGGTTCAAACCCACCCATATTGTTGTTGTCAAAATTGTCCATAAAAGTTACTCCTACATTTATTATGTTACCGTATGGGCGAACCGTGTTCGTCCGTACAGTATATGTTTTATTTATATCTACATTATACCTTTTCGCAAAATCAAAATCAACCTTGTTGTGTTACGGGAGTGTGAGTTTATTTTGAAAGTTTAGTGATAATTGACTAAAACAGGACAAAATCAAAAATTTTTCGACTAATTGTTAAAATTTTCACTAAATCTTCTTTTTAGGTCTTTATATTTTCAAAAATATATTGTATAATAAACTTAAATCGGCAGGTGGGGACGCTTGTCTGCTGAAATTTTTTACAAAAGGAAGATTAAAATGCCATTAGTAAACGCTAAAGAAATGCTTACAAAAGCAAAGGCAGGCCACTATGCAGTAGGTCAGTTCAACATCAACAACCTTGAATGGACAAAATCAATTCTTTTAACAGCACAGGAACTCAACTCACCTGTTATCCTCGGTGTATCTGAGGGTGCCGGTAAATATATGTGCGGCTACAAAACAATCGTTGGTATGGTAAACGGTATGCTCGAGGAACTCAACATCACAGTTCCTGTTGCTCTCCACCTTGACCACGGTTCATATGAAGGCGCTAAGAAGTGCATCGAAGCCGGTTTCAGCTCAATCATGTTCGACGGTTCACACTATCCGATCGAAGAAAACATTGAAAAAACAAAGGAACTCGTTGCAACTTGTAACAAGCTCGGTCTTTCACTTGAGGCTGAGGTTGGTTCAATCGGCGGCGAGGAAGACGGCGTAATCGGTATGGGCGAATGCGCAGATCCTAAGGAATGCAAAATGGTTGCAGACCTCGGCGTAACAATGCTCGCAGCAGGTATCGGTAACATTCACGGTAAGTATCCTGCAAACTGGAAGGGCCTCAGCTTTGAAACTCTTGACGCTATCCAGCAGCTTACAGGCGAGATGCCGCTCGTTCTCCACGGCGGTACAGGTATCCCTGCTGACATGATCAAGAAGGCTATCTCACTCGGCGTTTCAAAGATCAATGTTAACACAGAGTGCCAGCTCGCATTTGCAGCAGCTACAAGAAAGTACATTGAAGAGGGCAAGGATCTCGAAGGCAAGGGCTTCGATCCAAGAAAGCTCCTCGCTCCCGGTGCAGAGGCTATCAAGGCTACTGTTAAGGAAAAGATGGAACTCTTCGGTTCGGTTAACAAGGCTTAATTGTAAGCACGCAAACTTAATCTTTACAAAAATTTCAGGGACAGCAAAACGCTGTCCCTGTTTTTTATGTTCTGTTTGGTTAACTCAGTTGTATTATAAGACGGTAGTAAAGTCAATTGTTACATCAAAACGGATTGTAATTGTCACTTTAAAACATAAATCGGGTTGACAAATGCGATAATTGGTACTATAATAATTGTCAACCGATAAAATAATTTGGTTGACAATCTGCAAAACAAAAGAAGCGGTTTTGCAAAGGAGAGGTAATTTTATGACAGAAGCAAAAACAAACAGTAAATCAAAAAGTAATGTATTAAGCCTTGTGTATATGGCGATGTTCGTCGCAATCATCACAGTGTGCGCACAGATTCAGATTCCGATGACAGTTCCGTTCACACTTCAGACTCTCGGCATCTTTATGGCTGCGGCTATGCTCGGTTGGAAAAGAGGACTCATCAGCGTTGCGGTTTATGTTCTCCTCGGTGCAATCGGTGTTCCCGTGTTTGCAGGATTCTCAGGCGGAATCGGTGTTCTCGGCGGTCCGACAGGCGGTTATATCATCGGTTTCCTCTTTACGGCACTTATCGTTGGACTTATGACTGATTTTCTCGGCAGAAAGCTTTGGGTGCTTGCAGTTTCAATGGTTGCAGGCCTTGCAGTATGCTACCTTTTCGGTACAATCTGGTTTATGATTGCAATGCACACAGACTTTGTTGCCGCACTTCTTACCTGCGTTGTTCCGTTCCTTCTTGCAGATGCTGCAAAGATTGTTGTTGCAACAGTTTTGGTGAATCGTCTTGACAAAATCGTTAAGCTTTAAGTTCAGACCGCATCACAGCCTTTGTGTGCAGTTTTTTGAAGGCAAGGGCTACAGCGATGAATTTGTCTGCGGAATGGCAAAAATAGCGTCGGTTCTTGAAAATAACAACGCAAACCTTACGCTTACTGGCGGTTGTGACGAAATTTGTTCATCGTGTCCGAACCGTGACAACGGCAGCTGCGATGTTACTGGCAAGGCGTCATGCTATGACAAAAGATGTCTTGATTTACTCGGAATGAAAATCGGTGATACTGCCGATTGGAAAGAGCTTTCGAGAATTGCAAGGGAAAATATAATTTTAAAAGACAGGCTTTCGCAGGTGTGCGGTGACTGCAAATGGTCGCATATATGCCGTGATAAAGCCGATAAAATGAAAAGTCTTCATTAATCCTCATAGATATATCATGATAAAAGACCTCACGAATTTCGTGAGGTCTTTTGTTTACGGCGAGCCGCCGTTCCCTGTTTGTGCAGACAGTTTGTATATTTTAAAACATATTTTGCCCGAGCAAATATTTGTAATTGTCTTTGCAATTTGTGTTGTAGGGGCGTCCATTGGACGCCCGCCTTGATGAAACATTTTGTTTAGTCACATATGTTTTGATGTGATAAATGTTGTGTATCGAATTTGCACGCATTGCGTGCAAACCGTGTGCAATGCACACGGTTCGCCCCTACAATATAACAATTGTTTTGCGGCATTTATAAAATTTAATCTGTTATGAAAATTCTGACGTTACCTGCGGGCGTCCGATGAACGCCCCTACAGGTTGGTACAGACAATAACAATTTTACGCTCGGGCATTTTTAGTTTTCTATTGTACAAACTATCTTCACGAATTGACTGCCGAGGCACTCGGCTATTGACTTTTGGAGGAAATTGGATTATTATTTAAACTGTATAACTTTAAGTATGCTTATTTTTAGGACAGATGATTTGTGAAGGAGTTGAAAAAAGTGCCGGATCTTTCGATAATTTTCGATATGGGTGTTGTTGCACTGCGTTTTCTTATGCCTGTTTATGCAATAATAATTGTGTACCAGTGCTTTGCCGCAATGCGCCGTCGCCGCCGTCCCGAAACTCCTTTGATTTCACTTTTGAACCCTGCAACGGGCGAGATGCTCCCCGTGCTTTTTTGGGAAAATTCAATCGGCAGAAGTAAAAGCAGTGATGTAACCGTTGATGACCCGACGGTTTCAAGAAATCATTGCGTACTCCTTCGCCGTAAAGACGGTTGGTATGTAAGCGATACCGACTCAAAGAGCGGCACAATGCTCAACGGCAAAAGAACAAGAGGCAGAGCAAAGGTGCTAATTGACGATACAATAACAATAGGCGGTACAAGCCTTATAGTAAAAAGAGGCGAGGAGTTCCAACAGCCGTTGCAGTCGAGCTGGTTTTTCTCAAAGGTCAGCGATAAGCCTGCAATGAAATCGTGGAAGCTTATGCTTCTTATTACATTTTTTCACTTTTTTATGTGCGTTCAGGCAATGTTCTGGAATGACGGTACAAATACAACGGCTCCGCTCGTGCTGTTCGGCGCTCTTGCGGCTGTTGAATGGGGATTCTTCTTTATCTCCTATTTTGTAATCCGCAGAGTAAATTTCGAGCTTGAATCGCTTGCCCTGTTTTTGACGGGCATAGGCGTAATGATGCTTATCAGACAGTCGGAACGCTCGGCTTATGTTCAGCTTGTTGCCGCCGCAATAGGTATGATTATCTTCTGCATAATTATCAAGCTGATTGAAGATCCCGACAAGGTAAATAAACTCAGACTTCCGGCAATGATTTGTGCGGTCGGTCTTTTGGGTGTGACAATTGTATTCGGTAAGATTACAAACGGCGCTGCCAACTGGATTTATATCGGCTCGTTTTCATTTCAGCCGTCAGAGCTTGCAAAGATTATTTTCATCTTTATCGGCGCAAGTTCGCTTGATGTGTTGATGACAAAGAAGAACCTGCTTGAGTACATTATCTTCTCGGCAGTCTGCGTCGGTCTTTTGGCTCTTATGGGTGACTTCGGTACTGCGCTCATCTTCTTTGTAACATTTTTGCTCACAGCGTTTATGCGCTCGGGCGATTTCAAGACGATTATTCTTGCTGTTGCCGCCGCAATTTTCGGCGTAACCTTTGTCCTCAAGTTTAAACCGTATGTTGCCGACCGTTTTTCGGGTTGGCGTCATGTGTGGGAACATACTCAGGACAACCTCGGTTATCAGCAGGCAAGAGTTCTCACATATATGGCAAGCGGCGGACTTTTCGGCGTAGGTATCGGCAACGGTTTTTTAAAGCAGGTCGCCGCATCCGAAAGTGACCTTGTTTTCGGACTTGTTTCGGAAGAAATGGGAGTTATCGTTGCGTTCACACTTGCCGTGGCAGTAGGTGCAATGTTTATTTATGCAAGGGCAATTACAACCCGCAGCAGAAGTACCTTTTATTCAATTTCAGCGTGCTGTGCGGCAGGACTTTTTGTCGTTCAGCTTTCTCTCAATGTTTTCGGTGCAACCGATGTCCTTCCGCTTACAGGCGTAACATTTCCGTTTGTGTCTGCCGGCGGTTCAAGTATTATGTCTTGTTGGGGACTTGTTGCATTCATCAAAGCCGCAGACGAGAGAACTTATTCGGTAAAAAGATAAGTTTAGTAAATTGAAAACTTGTTTTTCATATATGTACTTTGGTATTAAATAAAATTAGTGCCTTTACTTGCGGGCGTCCAATGAACGCCCCTACTGATACACAGGGTGGTGTAAGGTTTGAAAAAAATACTTCGCAGAAGTACACTTATATATATAGTTGCGCTTGCGTTTATCGGCGGACTCGGCTATCTTGCCTTTGAGCTTGTAACAGGGGCAGACGACTGGGTTGATCAGGCATATAATGCGCATATAGCAGGTGACGGCGGCCTTGCACAGGCAGGAGCGATTTATGACCGCAACGGCACGGCTCTTGCACAGACGGTTGACGGTAAAAGAGTTTATAACGAAAGCGAGAGCGTAAGAAAATCTCTGCTTCATGTTGTCGGTGATGACAGCCTTAACATTTCAACGGCTGTTCAAAGTATGTATCGTTCTCAGCTGATAGGCTATAACCTTGTTTTCGGACTTAATATGCCGGAATCATTGCGTGCCTCTCACGATATAAAGCTGACAGTTGATTCCGCAACCTGTGCGGCTGCTTATGATGTTCTTGCAGCTTATAACAAAAAAGGTGCCTGTGTAATATATAACTACAAAACAGGCGAGGTTATCTGTTCCGTGAGCACCATGGCTTACGATCCGCAGGCTCCTCCCGAAATTACCGAGGACAACGAAAGCGAATACGAGGGCGTTTACCTTGATAATGTGCTTTCGTCAACCTTTACTCCGGGTTCAATCTTCAAAATCGTTACATCTGCGGCGGCAATCGAGAATATTCCCGACCTTTATGACCGCACTTGGGTTTGTAACGGAAGTGAGAACATAGGCGGAAGTGAAGTTACCTGTACGGAAACTCACGGAACGCTGACATATAAAGAGGCAATGGCACATTCCTGCAATATTGTTTTTGCAAAGCTTGCCGTTGAACTCGGAAGTGACACAATGACAAAAACTGCCGAGAAAATCGGCATTAACAGCTCCTTTGATGTTGACGGAATTAAAACCGCAAAAGGTTCATATGATGTCAGCGATGCCAATGAAAACCAGCTTGGCTGGTCGGGTGTAGGTCAGTATAATGACAAGGTAAACCCGATGCAGATGGCCATTATCTGCGGTTCAATCGCAAACGGCGGTAAGGCTACAAACCCTACCCTTATCAAAGATGAGTCCATACTCTCCGCACTCGGCATAAACTACAAGAGCAGCGGACAGGAGCTTTTTTCATCCGATACGGCGACAAAGCTTGATGATGTTATGAGATACACCGTTTCGGATTACTACGGCGACAACCTTTTCGGCGGACTTACAGTCTGTGCCAAAACAGGTACGGGTGAAGTCGGCGATGATAAGAACCCTAACGGCTGGATGGTCGGCTACTCAAAAGATGAGGACTGCCCTCTCGCCTTTGCCTGTGTTGTACAGGATTCGGGTTTCGGTTTCCAATATGCCGGTCCCGTGGTTGAGGCTGCAATGATTCAGGCTGCAAAAAGCCTTGGAGCGTCTGCGGTGCAGTAAATTAAAATTATATTATTGAAAATACAGTTTGACCGATTTTTTCGGTACATTGAAAGGAAGAACCCTGATGAATTTTTTAAAGGCTATGTTCGGCAACTACAGCAAGCGTGAAGTTAAGCGTGTGCAACCAATCTGTGACAAGGTGCTTGCACTCGAAGATAAATATGCGGCTATGAGTGAAAGTGAACTCAAGAACCAGACAACAATTCTTAAAGAAAGACTTGCCAACGGCGAAACAACAGACGACATTCTCCCCGAAGCATTTGCAACCTGTCGCGAGGCAGGCTGGAGAGTGCTTGGTATGAAGCACTTCCCCGTTCAGATTATCGGTGGTATCGTTCTTCACCAGGGCAGAATCGCCGAGATGAAAACCGGTGAAGGTAAAACCTTGGTTGCTACCCTCCCTGCATACCTCAACGCTCTTACAGGCGAAGGTGTTCACATTGTAACAGTCAACGATTACCTTGCCCGTCGTGACTCAGAGTGGATGGGCAAGCTTTACAGATACCTCGGTCTTTCGGTCGGCCTTATCTGCCACGATCTCGATAACGAGGGCAGAAAAAAGGCTTATGCCGCAGACATTACATACGGAACAAACAACGAACTCGGTTTTGACTACCTCCGTGACAACATGGTAGTTTACAAGGAAAACAAGGTTCAGCGCCCACACGCATTTGCGATTGTCGATGAGGTTGACTCAATCCTCATTGATGAGGCGAGAACTCCTCTTATTATTTCGGGTAAGGGCGACAAGTCAACAGACCTTTACGCAAAGGCTGACGCTTTTGCAAAAACTCTTAAAGTTCAGCGTTTTGCAGAACTTGACGCAAAAGAGGATATGGAAGAGTATTATAAAGAAAACGGTATCGACTATGTTGTTGATGAAAAGCAGAAAACTGCAACCCTCACACAGAGCGGTGTTAAGAAAGCCGAAGAATTTTTCGGTATTGAAAACCTTACCGATCCTGATAACCTTACAATTCAGCACCATGTAAATCAGGCTATCAAGGCTAACGGTGTTATGAAGCTTGATGTTGACTATGTTGTCAAGGACGGCGAAGTTATCATCGTTGACGAATTTACAGGTCGTCTTATGTACGGCCGTCGTTTTAACGAAGGTCTTCACCAGGCTATTGAGGCTAAAGAGGGCGTAAAGGTTCAGAGCGAAAGCAAGACTCTTGCTACAATCACATTCCAGAACTACTTCCGTCTTTACAAAAAGCTTTCGGGTATGACAGGTACTGCTCAGACAGAGTCGGAAGAATTCCAGGAAATCTACAAGCTTGATGTTGTTGAAATTCCTACCAACAAGCCTGTTTTAAGAAAAGACCTTCCCGATTCTGTTTATAAGACAGAAAACGGCAAGTTCCACGCTGTTATTGACGCAATCGTAGAGGCTCACGAAAAGGGTCAGCCTGTCCTTGTTGGTACAATTTCAATTGAGAAGTCGGAACTTCTCTCAAAAATGCTTAAGAAGAGAGGCATTAAGCACAATGTCCTCAACGCAAAACAGCACGAAAAAGAGGCTGAAATCGTTGCACAGGCAGGTAAGCTCGGTGCGGTAACAATCGCGACCAATATGGCAGGCCGTGGTACCGATATTATCCTCGGCGGTAACGCTGAATATATGGCAAAAGCCGCAATGCGTAAACAGGGCTTTACAGAGGAGCTTATTGAAGAGGCAACAGGTTATGCCGAAACTGATGATGAAGAAATCATTAACGCAAGAAATACATTCAGAGAACTCAATGACAAATTTAAGGAAGAAATCAAGGGCGAGGCTGAAAAGGTAAGAGAAGCCGGCGGTCTTTACATTATGGGTACAGAAAGACACGAGTCACGCCGTATTGATAACCAGCTCCGTGGTCGTGCAGGCCGTCAGGGTGACCCCGGTGTCAGCCGTTTCTTCCTCTCTACTGAAGATGACCTTATGCGTCTGTTCGGTGGCGACAGAATGAAGATGATGATGGAGCGTATGAATGTTGCCGAGGATATGCCTATTGAGAACAAGATGCTCTCTAATATTATCGAAAGCTCACAGGAAAAGGTTGAGCTCCGTAACTTTGGTATTCGTAAAGATGTCCTCCAGTACGATGATGTTATGAACAAACAGCGTGAAATCATCTACGGTCAGCGTGATCAGGTTCTTAACGGTGAAGATATTCACGATACAATCATTAAGATGGTTGAGGATACAATTGCAACTTCAATCAAGCAGTACCTCCCCGAAGGTCCTGCCGAGCACTGGAACTTCCAGAGCCTCAAGGATTATTACTCAGGTTGGCTCATCAGAGATGACTCAAAGTATGACTTTAGCCTTGAAGAGCTTGAGGATATGGAACCCGAAGAAATTCAGAAAATGCTCGTTGATGACGCTCTTGAAATTTACAAAGAGAATGAAGAACTTCTTCCGAAGGAAACAATCCGTGAAATGGAGCGTGTTTACCTCCTCAAGAATGTTGATACTCATTGGATGGAACACATCGACAATATGGATCAGCTCAAGAACGGTATCAGACTTCGTTCCTACGGTCAGCACGACCCTGTTGTTGAGTACAGAGTTGAAGGCTTTGATATGTTTGATGAGATGATTGAAAGCATTCGTGAAGATACTGTTAAGATGATGCTCATTATGCCTAAGCGTGTATACGAGATTCAGAAAAGACAGGACGCAATTGCAGCTGCAAAGAGAGCAGCACAAAAAGCAGCGGCTGCTGCTCAGTCAGCATCAGAGAATGAAGAGCCGATTGAACAGTCAGACGCAGTAAAAGCAGCTCTCCACCGTGAGCAGGTTGCACAGCCGACAGAAACTTCGGCAGACGGCACAGATAAAGCCAACAAGACTATCCGCAAGGGTAAGAAAATCGGCAGAAACGATCCTTGTCCGTGCGGCAGCGGTAAAAAGTACAAAAAGTGCTGTGGCAGAAATCTTTAATATGTTAACATAAAGTGATTTATATAATTGCGGTTTTAAGTAAATCACCAAACGAGGGGCAGTATGCAATATACTGCCCCAAAATTTTTATTATAATATTGTGTGATACAGAAAAATATGCAGGATTTTGACGGATTTTGATTTAATATGAATAAAATTTATCAAAATATAGTTTTAAACAGCTATGAAATGTTGGCTTTAGACTAAATTATGTCTGAAAACAACAATCGCAAAATAATACATAACTTAACATATTTAAAATGGCTGTAAAAATACATAAAATTTTCAACATATTCTAAAAAAAGAATTGAAAATAGACAAAAAGTGCAGTTTGAAGCCATTTTAAAGTGCCAAAAAAGGTTGTTTAATAGTTTTTATTTGTCCGAAAGTCAAAAAATGATGATAAATAAATAATGAAACGACATTCTGTCATTTTTTTGGAGACAATGACGACGGGTGTACAAATTAAATAAAAACATTTGCGTAAGTTTGGCTATATTGCCTCTTCAAATGTGCAATAAATTATTATATAATTGTATGCGTATTAAGAAGAACGCTAAATTCAAAGATTTGCATTTTATAAAACATTGGCAGTTATAATTGCTGTACAGGCGTATATAATGATAACTGCTAAAAAGAGTAATCGGCAATGAAGGAGAATAAAAAATTATGAAATTAGGCAAAAAGCTTTGCAAAACCCTTAAAAAAAGCTTTTCCCTTGTGCTTGCGCTTACCATTATGCTTTCGGTATGTGCAGTGTCGGGTATGTCGCTGAATGTATTTGCAGCAACAGCGAATGGTCAGAAAATTTACATTAACCTAAGCAAAAATTCTGACTGGTCGAGTGCAACTGCACTTTACTACCGCTACACCAACTCAAGCGGTACAGTTCTTAAAGACAATATGTCTTATAAATCAAACGGTGTGTTTGAAACAGTTGCTCCGGCAGGTGCGGTTAAGGTTGAGCTTTCAGCGGGATCAAAGGTTCCTTATCAGTCTATTTCGCCCGTTGCAACCGGAAAACGCCGTATTTACTTTATAAATAACAATACTAAGAAGTATTCGGACCCATATGCATATGCATGGCACACAGGTGCTGATGAAAATGCAAAATGGCCGGGTCAGCAGATGAAACTTGCCGGCACTTCGGTCGGTCAGACTTATTACTACATAGATGTAGATGATTCACTTGATTATGTTATTTTCAGTGACAAGGGTGATAATAAAACAATTGACCTGACAGTAGCTACTTCATACAGTACGGATACTGCATTATATGACGCAAAGAATTCGTCATGGGCAAACCCGTATATTATGTCGCTTGATGTTTCAAAAACTTCTGGTGACACAGAATATTATCTCGACAGCAAATCTAATTTTGTAGAGAGTAAGTATCTCTCGGTTGAGAGTGCCGACAATCAGTCAAAAGCAACATATAAAACAGTTTATGTTTCAAACGATGACTGGAAGTCACTTTCAAAGGTTTATGCTACTTTCGATTACAACGATGCATACGAAGGAACTGTTGAACTTACACAGACCACAGTAAACGGCCATGTAGTGTTCAGCGGTAAAATTCCGTCAGGTGCGGTTTTGAGATTCCACCCCAATGCATCTTCTCTCAGCGGTGCATCTTCCGCAACTTCATATCCGACAGGTTCGGGATATGACGGTTCGGGTTACGGCGAGAACACAGCTACATATGTTAAAACATCCAGAGGCGAAGGCTGGACAAAGTTTTCAGATATCAGTAACATAAACTATGACGCTATTGTTGATAACTCATTCTCAAACAATCCTAATATAGTAGGTGTTGACGCAACATACTTTGACTATCTGTCAGATATGGAACATCAAAAAGGTTATCTCCAGGCACAGGGTAACGACAATATGTATGATTATTGGTATCAGTTTGATGATTTCAATAATTATATAAGCGGCATCGCCTCCAATTATAAGTCAAGTTGGAAATATCCTCTGTACTTCGGAAATATGTACAAAGGTGATAGCCATTATGAGACATTTAAAAGTCACGCTAAGAATCTTACTAATATAAACAACTATGATGACAACTATTATTATGCTGTAAACAACTCCAACGGTATGTTCTGGCAGATGGGCGGCAATGAACAAGCCAAGAAGTATTACAGATATTCACTTACTGGTCTTATGTATAATAAGCTCGACAGCAAGGGTAACCTTCAGGTTGTAAACGGTGTTAAAGCTCCTTACTTCGATGCTGAGGCACTTTCAACAGCTACATATAATAATTCACGAGTTGCTAACATTTATAAGTCATCTTTCCCGTTCCGTGCAAAAACTGACAGTGCCGGTATTACTTCTTATGAATTTACTTCAAAGAATGCAACCGATAACATTTACTTTACATGGAACAACCTCACACCTACAAAGATTAACTACGGTGCAGGTACACAGTATGGAGTTAACGATGACCTGAGCAGTTTTAACGGCGGTAGCAACGGTTACGGTATCTTCCCGTTCAACAATACCTCTAACACTTCAGCCGGTAAGGGTACAAACTACAACCTTGACTATGGTTTCGGTATCAGACTTGATATTGACTTCAGAGTTCCGAAGGGCGGTAAGCTTACAAACGGCAATGATGTAGCGTTTAACTTCACCGGTGACGATGACCTCTGGGTTTATATCGGCGAAGATCCTGACGGCGCTGACGCAGAGCTTGCTCTTGACCTCGGCGGTGACCATAAAGAGGCAAGCGGTTCAATCAACTTTAACACAATGACCGCAACTGCTGACAATGTATTTGCCGACTACTCAACTTCATCATCGACAACACTCACAGTACCGAGTGATGAAATTTGGGTTAAGACAGGTGATTACACAGATTTCTGTATTTATACATGGGGTTCGGAAACTAAGTATGTTCATCCGTACGCAACATCAGACGGTTTTTACAAGTTTAAACAGTCACAGTTTGGAAGCAACACAGGTGCTATTTTCTGTAAGTGGCAGAATGTAAGTGACGGTAAACTTACAGGTGACCTTTCACTTTCAAATCTCTACGGTAATATGTGGAACGGTAACGGTTCTTCATATACCGCAGGCGAGTCACATCAGATGAATCTCGGTACCGTTACAAAGAAAATCAACAACGGTGTTCAGCTTGATCCGAACAAGACATACCATATGGTTGTATTCTATATGGAGCGTGGTGAGTCAGAGTCTAACTTCTCTGTAAACTTCACAATGACACCTGCCAACAATGACCTCAAGGTTACAAAGACACTTGACACAGGCAATGTCATTTCTGAAATTTCAGATGATCTCAAAGCAAAAGAAAACTTTGATTACACAATCAATGAAAATAACGGAGATACTTCCGGCAAGAGCTACAAGCTCACAACATCAGACGGAAGCACAAGCGGCGAAACCCTTACAAACAGTGGTTTCACACTTAAAGATGATTATATGGCTGACTTTGATAACTCGTTCAAAACCGGCAGCAATATGACGGTGAACGAATCAACCGGCAGCAGTAATCTTAAATATACGACAAATTGGAATCTCGTAAACAACAGACTGGGTTCATCAATTAAGAATGGTTCAACAACAAATTCAGCGTTTAAACTTGTTGATCCGAGTGATGAAAGTGCTTATGCACAGCTCCAGCTCGACTATACCAATAAGATAGTAACAGCACCCCTTGAAATTTCAAAGGATGTTGTTGACGAGGACGGTACAACCGATTACGATACCGATCAGCAGTTTACATTTGCAATTGCTCTCGATTTTGACGGTAACGGTTCAAAGTACAGTTACAAGACCTATCCGCTTGAGTATCAGATTAAGGAGAAAGGTGCCAGCAGTTATTCCTCAACTGTTTATCGTACTTCATCTGACGGTACATTTACAATGAGAAAGGGCGACACCGTAAAACTTCTCAATATTCCTGTCGGTACTACATATAAGCTTACTGAAAAAACAGTGACCGGTTATGTTCCTTACAAAGTCGGTTCACAGGATTTCAACGGTACTTATGTTGGTACTCTTGCCGAATCAGGAAATGTGCTTGACTTTGTAAACAAGCATAACCCGACAGCGTCAACTATCCCGATTAAGAAAGAGCTTAACGGTCATGAATACACCGGAACAAGCTTCGTTTATACACTTCAGGGACTCGGAGCAATGGATTCCGGCAATGTTGATACTGATGGCAACAAGATTATGACAATCAGTACAGCAAGTGTTAAGAAAACAGAAAATCAGCCTGATGAGAACGGTAAGGTAACATTTAAGGATCTTTCATACACAAATGCAGGTCTTTATCGTTTCAAGATTACCGAGTCTCTTGCTGACGGTCTTGTTCCGGATGACTTCAATATGGATGAATACACATACCTTGTTGAGGTTGAACTTCAGGAGGGCGGTACAGTAGGCAGCCCGAGATATATAAAGGTTCGTACATCCGATATACAGAGCAAGTCTGACGCAGAACTTGCATCCTACTTTAATAATTCTCAGGGTACAACAGTTGTTCCGGCTTTTGAAAACCGCACTAAAAACGGTTCTGTAACTGTTAAAAAGAGCGGTTCAGGCGGTGAGAAAGTTCAGAATACGGTGTTCGCACTTGTAAAAGTATCTGAGGCGGACATTCTTACTGATGATGATATCAAGACCATTGTTACCAAGTATAACAATTCAAACTATATGACAAAGGCTACTACCGATTCAAACGGTGATGCCAAGTTCAATAATGTAAGAATTTTCCAGACAGGTTACCAGTTCACTAAACAGAACGGCAAACTTGTTTACAACGAAAACGGTGACAACTTCTTGACAGGTGTTGCAACACCACAGGTTTACTGCCTGTTCGAGTTCAGTCCGTCAGAGGGTTATAACCCAACTAATGTAAAACAGTACTTTACACTTCCTGTTGTTAAGGACGGTGTAAGACATTACGATATTACATATGATTTTGTTGACGGCCCTGTTACAATGCCTAAGGCAAGCGGTGACGGAATGAACGGTTATGTTGTTCTCGGTCTGTCGGTTGCAGGTCTTGCGGCAACGATGTTTGTAGGTTACACAATCTATGACAGAAAAAGTCGCAAAAGACGCAGAGCAAGATACAGAAAGTAAACTCTGAAATCAAAATGAGCCTTATGTTTATATAAGGTCACGGTCGGGTAGGCTTGATTTAATTACAAACTTTCCGCCCGCATAAATATACTATCAAAGACAGTGATTTTTAATCATATGTTTCTTTCATAGAAAACCTCTTTGACTGCTACGGACACCATTGTTAGCCGGTGTCCGCCATGCAGCCACCCCCAACTTTGTTTAACCATTTGGTTAGAATATAATTACATATATTAAATCAAACACAAAAGGAGAAAGTAAAAATGAAAACTACAAAGAAAATCTTTGCAGCTGTTCTCGCAGTAATGATGATTGCTCTTATGATTCCATTTTCTGTAAGTGCAGCAGAAAGCTATTCAGCAAAGTACAAACTCGCTATTGATGCAGCTGATACTGACAAAGTCGGTGATTACACATTCAGCTTTTTCAAGATTGCAGACCTCGACCTCACAACAGGTGAGTACAAAAACATCATTAGCAATGATACAATCGCAGCAGCAGTAAAAGAGACTCAGTCTGACTCAAAGTCACAGGATATCATCAATGCTTGCGATACTCTTTATAAGACAAACAAGGCTGCTTTTGGTACAGCAGCTACAACAATCAGCTTCTCTTCAACAGTAACAGAAGCAACTGCAACAGTAACAGACCCTGGTCTCTACTTTGTATATTGTACATCTAAGCCTGCTAAGGTTACAGGTGTTCAGAGCTCACTCGCTTCACTTCCTTACTTTGATGGTACAAACTATGTTTCAGTTGACCAGACAGAACACAACCTTGCTGAAAAAGTTTCAACAAGCTCAGTATCTGTTGATAAGACAGCTGACAAGACATATGTTGGTGACAACAACAAGACTGTAACATATACACTTACAGCTTCAACAGCAGGTTCAATTGACAACCAGCTCACAAAGTATGCTATCGTCGATAAAATGGATGACGGCCTTACATTTAACGAAGGTTCAGTTGTTGTTAAGTATGACGGCACAGGTGATGCACTTGTAAAGGGCACAGATTATTCAGTAGAAAAGAACTATACTTACACAGGCAAGAACGGTGAGGCTACTGCTACATTCGCAATTGTACTTACACCTGCAACACTTGCTTCTGAGAAGTTCTATAATTCTGACACAGTTGTTGTTACTTACACAGCTGATGTAAACGAAAATGCTAAGCTCAACACAGCTATCCCCAACACAGACGGTCTTGTTTACGGCAACGATTCTGAAACAAACTATGAGCCAGGTAAGACAGTTAACGTATTTACATACGGCGTAAAGGTTGTTAAGGTAAACGGCGACGATACAACTCAGAAGCTTGCTGATGCTGAATTCCAGATCTTCACAGATGCTGAGGGCAAAAATGCTCTTACAGTTGACGGTAAGAACGTAGTTGCAAAGACAGGTTCAAACGGTGAGGCTACATTTGTACTCGAAGGCACAAATACAACATTCAAGTTTGACGCTAATGTAACTTACTATGCAAAAGAGACAGCTGCTCCTTCAGGTTACAACCTCAACAGCTCAGTTTACACAGTAAGCATTGACAAGAGCAAGGCTTACACATTTGTTGGTAACACAACAGTTGACGGTAACAACGCTGTTCCTAACTATCCTGTTTCTGTTCCTAAGACAGGTGGTATGGGTACAATGATGTTCTATGTTGGCGGTGCAGCTCTTATCGCTTGCGCAGGCGTTCTCCTCTTTGTTCTTAAGAGAAAGAAAGCAGCTAAATAATTAATCGAATATCTTTATCTTAAAATCTGTAATATATGTAATTTTCAGGGGATGCGGCAACGCATCCCCATTCTATTTTTTATATTAATTTAATGAATAATGAATATTGAATAATTATGGTGGCGGCGTTACACCGCATTTGTATGGCGCTAACCGTGTTCGCTCATCAGTAACAGCAGAAATTATATGTTAAATCAAATTTTATAAATGCTGCAAATCTGCCCCTACCGGTTGGTACAAACGGTTGTAATGTTACGCTCGGACGAAATATGTTTTGAAATTACGCAAACTGTCTTCACGAACAGGGACTGCGACACGCAGTTGCGATAAATAACAAAATATAGTATAATATTTATGGAATAAAATCACGCAGAAAAGGAATTGTTTATGAAACGAAAGCTGGCAATTATATTAATAGTATTGATTTTTGTAGCGGGAATCGGCATAATGAGTTATCCACTTGTCAGTTCCGCAATTAATAACTTTGTAAGCCGAAGTCAGGTTAAGGAATACACCGATAGGGTGGCCCAGCTTCCGAGTGCCAAAACGGAAAAATTATTTAAAGAGGCCACAAAGTATAACAACAGCCTATCAAATAATATGATGATTACCGACCCGTTTGATGAAAAAGCTTTTGAAAAGATAGGTGCAAATTACGAGAAAACACTCAACATTGACGGTGACGGTCTTATCGGATATATTGATGTGCCTAAAATCAATGTGTACCTCCCTATTTATCACGGCACAAACGAGGATATTCTTGCAAAAGGTGCCGGACATCTTCAGAATACATCTCTCCCTGTTGGCGGAAAAAGCACTCATTCGGTAATTTCCGCACATTCGGGCTTTCCGGGTGAAACCTTTTTCGACTATCTGACAGATATGAAAATCGGGGATGTGTTCTATATCCACATTCTTGACAGAACGCTGAAATATCAGGTTGATCAGATTGAAGTCGTTCTCCCGTCCGAAATCAACTCTCTGCGAATTGTTGACGGCGAGGACCTTGTAACGCTCCTCACCTGTACCCCATACGGTGTAAACACTCATAGACTTCTTGTGCGTGGCAAGCGTGTGGCTTATGACGATACCCAGTACAACGAAACGGGTGTGTCGCTTGCAAAATTTGACAATGGATACATATTCTTCCTCGGTTACAAGATTCCTTATGTTGTGGCTGCGGGAATAATCGTCGGCTTTGTTGCTATTGTTGTGTTCGTCGTTATCTTCCTGCTCAAGCGTAAAAATAAAAAATCGAACGGTGCAAAACGACTGAGAGAGGACTCGGCTGACGAAAATCAGAATGATTCGGGTGGTGATTCTGATGCTTAAAAAAATACTTACAGGTGTAGCCATAGCAATGCTTGTTGTCGGAATAGGTCTCGTCGCATTCCCTCCAATATCGAATTTTATCGGAACACAGATTTCAAACGGTGAGGCTGACGGTTTTGACACCCGTGCCGAAACTGTTGAAGAAGGCTCGTTTGAACAGGCCGTAAAAGACGGCAAGGTCGATAAAGAGGGCTATAAGGTAGATAAGGACGGTAAGCGTACATCAAAACACCCTGTTCTTTTCAAGGCTGACCTCGACCGACTTTTCAAAGACAGCGTTGCATATAACAAAAAGCTTGAAAAGAATCAGTATGATATGCTCCGCGATGACACTTACACACAGGCTGCCGTCAATCTTGAAGATTACGGCATAAGTGACGGCATTTACGGCTATGTTACTGCCAAAACGATAAATATGCGTTTGCCGATTTATCTTGGTGCAAACAGTGTAAATATGAGCTATGGTGCGGCACATATGAGCGCAACTTCACTTCCCATCGGCGGGAAGAACACAAACACTGTTCTTGCAGGTCACACAGGTTATATCGGACGAATATTTTTTGACAACCTTAGAAATCTTAAAATCGGTGACAAAGTATCAATCACAAATTATTGGGATACGCTTGATTACAAGGTGGTTGAAACAAAGATTAACAAACCGAACGAATCGGGCGATTGCTATCTGCAAAAAGGCAGAGATTTGCTTACTATGTTCACCTGCATAGGCGACGGAAACGGCGGCTTTGACCGTTACTATGTTATCTGTGAGCGTGTATCATAAACTTTAAATCACAACAGGCTGTATCTGACGGTACAGTCTGTTTTTGTTTGAAAACGGTGTATATAATACACAAATGTCACTTGTTATCTCATTTTAAATGGTGTATAATTTTATTAACTAATTTTGGGTTGGGTGAAGATAATGACTTTCGGAAAAAAAGTTATTTTGCTTATTGTAACAGGACTGCTGTTGTTTGCAGGCTGTACCTCATATATCATCGTGTCGGGAAATACATATGAATATCATATTGATACCTATTATGACGGCACTTTTGAAAATGTAAAGGTAACCTGTGAAAAAGACGGAATAGTAAAGGTTGACAATGTAAAAGACGGCGTAATAACCTTTTCTTCAGTAAAAAAGGGAATGACTGACATTTCGATTACCTATGATTTTACCCCTGTTGGCGGAAAAAAGGAAACAGCTGAAAGCGGTTTCAGACTTCGTACAACTTCGTTCAATACAATAATCAATACCACAACACTTGATTTTAACGGAAGCAATACCATTATAATTGCCTCACTTGTATATATGGTTCTTATTCTTGTTGTGCTTATCCACTCAACAAGGGCTGCTTTTAAAAGGACTTGGTACAGTTACAAGAATATGGTGTATGTGGGAATGATTATATTCCTTTCGGTTATGATAATTTCGTTTGTTGTGCAAATCGGAAAATACATTACCTCGTCAAATAGTTTCGGCTTTATGGGATTTTTGTTTGATGTTGTATATTCGGGAAGTACAATCGTAGTATGCCTCATTCCGTTGCTTGCGCTTGTTTTCTTCTTTATCTCAATAAGTAACGCGTCTTTGCTTATTCACGAGGGAAGAACCGTGAGAAATATTCTCGGTGTAATCCTTGGTATGGTATATCTTGCCGCACCGTTTTCGGGAAGTCTGCTCAATATTATTTATGATCATTTCGGCGATTTTTCAACGGGAAGTATGCTTGTGTCAAGCTTTATACAGAGCGTTATCAGCCTTATAATAGTATATTTTGACTGTATTTTCTTTGCGGCATGTATCTGTTCGCTTATGGCGTCATTCAGAAAACCGATTTATGACAGAGATTTTGTTATTATTCTCGGTTGCGGTCTTAAAAAGGACGGAACACTGCTCCCTCTCTTAAAGGGCAGAGCTGATAAGGCTATTGAATTTGTAAAGGAACAGAAAGAAAAAACAGGCAAAAGATGTGTTTTTGTTCCTTCAGGCGGTAAGGGCAGTGACGAAATTATTGCCGAAGGTGAAGCAATCAAAAATTACCTTGTTGAACAGGGTATTGACGAGAATGATATTCTTGTTGAAAACAAATCGACAACTACTCTTGAAAATATGATGTTCTCCAAAAAGTTGATTGATGAGAAAATGCCTAATGCAAAGGTCGCATTTGCCACAACACGCTACCACCTTTTCAGGAGTGGAATGTACGCAAACACCGCCGGACTTAATGCAATCGGTATCGGCAGTAAAACAAAATGGTATTTTTGGCCGAATGCATTTCTTCGTGAGTTTGTCGGAGTGGTTCGTGCAAAAATCAAGTACCATATAATCACAACTGTTGTAATTATGATTGTTTCGGCAATTATGGTAATCGGCAGTAAGATTTTGCTTTCATTATAATATTCGGAACTGATTCGGTTCGGGCAGAGATGTCCGAGCCGTTTTTCTTTTAAAAGGAAAATCAAAAAAATTAAAAAATTTTTAAAAAAGTTTATTTTGTCCGTATTTTTGTCCCTGTTTTGTCCGTGTCTGTCTGTTATACTGTAACCACAGTAAAGGAAATGACAAACCAATACCGAATTTAATTTAAAAAAAGGTGATTTATATGACACTCAATACATTAAACAATCAGACAAGAACATCAACAGCAACCAAAACAAAAGGATCAAATCCATTTATCAATTCAGTTGAAAAGACACAGAATACAGACGGAACAAGAGCATCGTTTCAGGGTGTAATTGCAAAGGGAATTGTTTTTGTAATTGCAATTGTCATTGGAGCAATGATTGAGCTTTTCCTCAACGCACTTCCGATGCAGCAGATTATTAACTCTGACGGTATGATAGCAAATGCCGCACAGCTTTTCGGACTTGCATCTGCAAGCATTCTTGTAGTAGTAGCTCCGATTATTGCATTCGTTGCAAAGAAAAGCACTCCGGTAACAGGTTCAATCTTCTGCGCAAGCGTTGGTTTTATGTACACAGCTTTAGCTGACATTCTTGTAAAATACCGTAGCGGAATTCTTCTTGCACTTGTAATCACAGTAGCAGTTTTTGCAGCAATCAACCTTGTTTACAGAACAGGTATTATCAAGGTAAACCGTAAGTTCGCATCAGTTGTTACAGTATTGTTCGCAACATTCCTTATTGCAAGCCTTCTTGTTGCAGTATGCAGCTTTATTCCGGCTCTTTCAGGTGTTACAGCTCTTGTTTTTAGCTCACCCCTCGTAAGCATTTCACTTTCAGTTCTCGGAATTATCGTTGCAACACTCTTCATCTTTACAGACATTGACAAGATTCACAAGAACATTGAAAACGGTGTATCCGCAAAATGCGAATGGACAATGGCATTTTCAATTATCTTCTCAGTAATCTGGCTCTTTATGCAGATTGTAAGTTTTATTATGAACATCGTTGATTTAAAGTAATAAATACCCAAACACAAATTTAATACAGCTTATGCCCCACTTATAGAAGGAATAAAATAGAGGAGACAGCCGATGCACTTAGGTGTGTCGGCTGTCCTCTTTTATGCGGTCATTTGCAATAATAAATATTCGTGAAGTGTGCCTATATTGCCGTGAATGCAAAATTTATTTTGCAATTATTGACATAAGAAAAACAGATTGATAAAATTAAACAAGTATTAACAATTGAGAGGTATAATATGAAAAAATTGACTAAAAAAGTCGCAACGGCGGTACCCAATTCGGAAAGATAGTTTGCGTTATGCAAAGCCTATTTTGCCCGAGCGTGTAATGGCATATGTTTATCTAAACTGTAGGGGCGTTCATTGGACGCCCGCAAGTAAAGGCTGAAAATTTATTTTCTGTCATATTATATAAATGTTACAAAGTAACTGCAATTATTTAGGGGTGAACAGTGTTTGCCCGTCTGAAATATAGTCGCAATGCGTCGCACATAAATGCACTTCCTATTGCTCGTTATTTCAGACAGCGCTATGCTCCCTTTATCCGCCACAGGCGGCGGTCGCAAGGCTACCCAATGAGCGCCGCCCCTACTGATTAAACAAAAACAGTCGGGAAGACAATGTTTTGCATTTTGCAAATTGTCTTCCCGACTTTAATTTTATATTTTCAGTTAAAAAGAGTTCCGCTCGGGCATTTTATTTTCGCCCTTATAATATACTATCTACACGAACTGGGAACGGTGGCTCGCCGTTAGTGTCTGTATTCGTTTAAGATATCGTCAATTTCGCTTTCGTTGGGGTCTTGCTTTCTGTCAATTTCAGAAAGATACTTGTCATAGTCAAAGTCATCGTCATCATCTTTTACTGTTCTCTTCGGAGCAGGGGCAGGTTTGCGTGACGGCTTTGACGGTCTGCGCTCCTGTCTGTGAGGTGCTTTTTCGGGTTTTCTGCTTGATTCGGTCATATTTTCAAGCTCCTTCTTTTCACGGCGCTTTGCCTCAAGGAGCATTTCCTCTGCCTCTTCCTGTTCTGCCTTTTCTTTCTGACGGCGTTTGTCGCCAAAGGCGAGGTCACCGAGGAAAAGTCCGAAGATTCCGGCAACAAGGTAAACAACAAGAAGGATGAGGTTTGTTGAAAGCGTTCTTGAAGAAAATCCGCCGTTGTAGATGAGCATACTCGGCAAGTAAATAATCGGAGCAATGAGTGCAAAAAGAAAATCAAGTCCGTACTTAGAGCAATAATGAGCCGAACATCCGATTGCAATAACAGGAAAAACAAAGTCATATGCAACGGGCGAGAACTTTTGCATTGCCTCCGGAATGAATACAAGCGGCAACAGCATATAAACAAGCAAAATTATTACCGCATAGGGAACATACTTTTTTACCATATCTGTCATAACGGTTAAGCTCCAATCGTCAGAATTTTTTGTTTTTAATTATACATATTAATTATACATTGATGTATTGCAAAAAGCAAGAAATATTATCTTAAGCCATAACAAAGAAGATTGTAAAATGTTTGCAAAGTGTATTTTTAATGTATAAATCCGTTGACATCAGACATAAAAAAGAATAAAATAAATATGTACGGGCTTTTGCCCAAATTTAAATGCGAATGAGGTGAAAACTTAATGGACGCAGACGGTAATAAAGGCGCTGTACCCGGGCGAAGTTGCAACAGAATGTGCGCTTGTGCGTTCATTTTGTTTTGTCGATTTTGCTTTGTATTTTTATTTTGATTTGAATTGATTTAATTTAATACTCAGGGTGACACCGTCTTTACTTCCAATTGAATTAAAGAGGAGGAAAAGATGATGGAACAGGTTAATGTAACCCTTACTGAAACTATCAAAGTGTTGCTTGATGACAAAAAGTTCAGCACTTTGCGTGACATTCTGATTACGATGAAACCGTATGATATTGCGGCGGTTTTTGAAAATCTTCAGGATGAAAAAATGCCGATTCTGTTTCGTATCTTGCCAAAAGAGCTTGCGGCGGAAACCTTTGTCGAAATGGATGACGAAACGCAGGAATTCCTTATCCACGGCTTCAGCGACAGCGAACTGAAAGAGGTAGTCGATGAGTTATTTGTCGATGACGCCGTTGACCTTATCGAGGAAATGCCTGCCAATGTTGTAAAGCGTATTTTACGACAGGCTGACAAGGATATGAGAAAGCAGATTAACGAGCTTTTGAAATATCCTGAGGACAGCGCAGGCTCGATTATGACAACCGAGTTCATTGTGCTTCGTCCCGATATGACGGCAGAAATGGCTATTAAAAGAATTAGAAGAACAGGTGTTGACAAGGAAACAATCTACACCTGCTATGTAACCGACGCAAACAACAAGCTTATCGGTATTACAACGGTAAAAGACCTTTTGCTTGCCGATGATGACGAGCTTGTAAAGTCGATTATGGAGGAAAATGTTATCTCGGTAACCACTCTTGCCGATCAGGAGCAGGTTGCCCAGATGTTCTCAAACTACAACTTTCTTGCCCTTCCCGTTGTTGATAA
>CACXYD010000005.1 GCA_902771755.1 uncultured Ruminococcus sp.
CAGGTTATCACAGACGGCTTGTCGCTTGAACAGGCATATGATACAGCCGATAAGCTTGACACCCTGCTCGATGAAAACCTTGAATTTGCTTTTGATGACAAGCTCGGTTATCTTACACAATGCCCTACAAACCTCGGCACAGGCATGCGAGCCTCTGTTATGCTCCATCTGCCGGCACTTGAAAAGAGCCGTACAATCGGCAGAATTGCAGGCAACCTTTCAAAGCTCGGACTTACAATCCGTGGTGCTTACGGTGAAGGCTCAGAACCCAGCGGTTCGCTTTATCAGCTTTCAAATCAGGTAACGCTCGGTATCTCCGAAAAAGCCGCAATTGAAAATCTTGAGAACATCACAAAACAGCTTGTTTCTCAGGAACGACAGGCAAGAGAAAGACTTGCAAAGAGTATTGATATTCAGGACAGCGTGAGCAGAAGCTTAGGCTTGTTGAAATCGGCAATGGTTATGACTCATGATGAGGCTTTAAAGCTGTTGTCAAATGTTCGTTTCGGCATTTTGTCGGGACAGATAAAAGATGTTACCGCAGAGGTTGTTGACTCTCTTATGGAAAAAATTGAGCCTGCAACGCTTATGGTAAACTCAGGAAAAAATCTTTCCGCACAGGAAAGAGATATTGAAAGGGCAAAAATTTTAAGAGAGGCTCTTTCATAGAAAATAAGCAGTTAATACATTATCCACAAGGAAGGGTGATGATTTTATGTATCAGTTCAAAGGTTTTACAGAAAAAGCAAACAGGGCGCTTAATCTTGCGATTGAAAGTGCAGAGGAGATGCGCCACAACTATGTCGGTACAGAACATATTCTCTATGGACTCGTAAAAGAGGGCAGCGGTGTTGCCGCAACCGCTCTTAATGAGTGCGGAGTAACGGAAGATGCTCTCCGTGAAAAACTTGAATCCATTAACGGTACAATGTCGCTCGTTGAGCTTACTCCCGATGATTTTACTCCCCGTACAAAGAGAGTTTTGAGAGCCGCAGTTATCATTTCTTCAAAAACAGGCTACACCTATGTAGGTACAGAGCATTTGCTCCTTGCAATCCTTTCGGAGAGCGACAGCTATGCAGTTGCTTTTCTTGAAGAACTCGGTGTATCTGTTGAAAGACTTGCACAGGCTGTGTCAAAAGGTATGCAGGGCGGTGCAGAAGAAGGTTTCGGCGGTTTTGAAAACGAATCCGCTCCGAACGGTTCACAGAAGGGCGGTTCGGCTCTTGATAAATTCGGCAGAGATCTTACACAGGCTGCAAAGAACGGTGAAATTGATCCTGTAATCGGCAGAGAGAAGGAAATCCAGAGGGTTATCCAGATTCTTTCCCGTCGTACAAAGAACAACCCTGTTCTTATCGGTGAACCGGGTGTAGGTAAAACTGCAGTTGCAGAGGGACTTGCACTTGAAATTGCAAAGGGCAATGTGCCTGAAATTCTTAAAGATAAGAGAGTTGTCAACCTTGACCTCACAGGTATGGTAGCAGGTGCGAAGTACAGAGGTGACTTTGAGGAGAGAATTAAGGCGGCTATTGACGAGGTTAAAAATTCAAAGAACACAATCCTCTTCATTGATGAACTTCATACTATCGTTGGTGCAGGTGCCGCAGAGGGTAGTGCAGATGCCGCAAATATCCTTAAACCGTCACTTGCAAGAGGCGATTTTCAGGTTATCGGTGCAACAACTCTTAACGAGTACAGAAAATATATTGAAAAAGATGCCGCTTTGGAGCGTCGTTTCCAGCCCGTAAAGGTTGGCGAACCTACTCCCGAACAGGCTGTACAGATTCTTAAAGGCTTGCGTGACAGCTACGAGGCACACCATAAGGTTAAGATTACCGATGAGGCAATCAATGCCGCAGTAACATTGTCATCAAGATATATCGCAGACCGTTACCTTCCCGATAAGGCAATTGACCTTATTGATGAGGGTGCGTCAAAGGTAAGACTTGCATCTCTTACCTCTCCTGATAATGTAAAGGAGCTTGAAGATGAAATTGCAGACTATGAAAAAGAAAAGGCAAGCGCAATTAACGAGCAGGACTTTGAAAGGGCTGCACGACTTCGTGATGAGCAGAAGGAACTTCAGACAAAGCTTGACGATGCAAAGAAGAAGTGGCAGGAACAGCAGAAGGGTAACAGCGGCGAGGTAACTGCCGAGGATATCGCAAAGATTGTGTCCGAATGGACAGGTATCCCTGTTGTTCAGCTTACTAAGGAAGAAAGCGAAAGACTTCTTAACATGGAGAATGTTCTCCACGAAAGAGTTATCGGTCAGAGCGAGGCTGTAACTGCAATCGCAAAGGCTATCAGACGAGGCAGAGTAGGTCTTAAAGATCCGAAAAGACCTGTCGGTTCGTTTATCTTCCTCGGTCCAACGGGTGTTGGTAAAACAGAACTTTGCAAGGCTCTTGCAGAGGCAATGTTCGGCGATGAAAACGCAATGCTCCGTCTTGATATGAGTGAATATATGGAGAAACACACGGTGTCAAAGCTTATCGGCTCACCGCCCGGATATGTAGGCTTTGAGGAGGGCGGTCAGCTCACCGAAAAGGTAAGAAGAAAACCATATTCGGTTGTACTTTTCGATGAGATTGAAAAGGCTCACCCCGATGTGTTCAATATGCTCCTCCAGATTCTTGAGGATGGCAGACTTACCGACTCGCAGGGCAGAACGGTTGATTTTAAGAACACCGTAATCATTATGACCTCTAATGTCGGTGCAAGACTTATCACCGAAAAGCAGAATTCACTCGGCTTTAACTCCGACAATGAAACTGCCGAAGAAAGCGAGAAAAAGGACATCAAGGAGCTTGTAACAGGCGAACTCCGCAAGGTATTCCGTCCTGAATTCTTGAACCGTGTTGACGATATCATCGTATTTAACAAGCTCAACAAGGATGAAATCAAGCAGATTGCCGTTAAGATGCTCAAAACTCTTGAAAACCGTCTTGACAAGATGAATATTAAAATCAGCTTTACAGACAACGCAATCAGCGAGATTGCCGACAAGGGCTTTGATGAAAATTACGGTGCAAGACCTCTCCGCCGTGCAATCCAGAACGAGATTGAAGATCCGCTTTCAGAGCAGATGCTCGAGGGCAAAGTCAAGGACGGTGCAGTAGTAACCTGCGATTTTGCAGACGGTCAGTTTACCTTTACAACAGCAAACCAGCCTAAGGCGTAATCCTTAATAAAAATAAAATCAACCGCAGAGCGAAAAACTTTGCGGTTGATTTTTTATTTTACATATCTTGACAAAATAATTTCAAGGTGTATAATTAATCCAACAAAAACACAAGAGGGTGTAAATTATGAGGAAAATTATCTCAATAATATTGTTAGCAGTTGTAATGTCAACTTCAATTTTGTTTACAGGTTGTGGCGGTGAAGTTACACCAAATAATGCTCAAACTTCTGATGAAGCCGATACAACTGCTTTATCAGATACTACTCCGACAGCAGATCCAAACCAATTTTCAGTTGAATTTTATGATTACAAAACTAATGAACTCATTTCAAAATCAAACAAAAACAACCTTAACGAAAAGTTGATGTCATTTAACGATTTGGTATATATGACATCTGATAATAAGGTGGATTCGATAGATGTTGAACCGAGTTATGTTCTTCTTTTATCATACCTGAAAGATACCAGTCGTGACATTTGGGTTTTGATATATGTCAAGCGTGATGATGTCTATGTTCAGGCTGACAAAAGGCACGCAAATATAAACCTCGACACGGCAGGTTATGACATCTATAAGAGCAAATATAATAAATCACAACTTGAAGAACTGATTAAATAATCACAGTGTAAAGTTGCCTGAATTTAAAAGATTTTACAAAACACGGTGTAACCCAAATACATAAGGTTGCACCGTGTTTTTTACATCAAATTTTTGTTCATAATTTGAAAAGTGTATTTTTACCCCTAAAATTTCATTGAAAAGTGTAGTTTTTAACCCCTAAATTCTATTGAAAAGTGTATTTTTTGATACCGAAAATTCATTGAAAAGTGTGATTTCGTTTATTTGCAAAACAAAAAAGCCTCCCGTGGTGGGAAGCTTTTGTTCGGTTATGACCGTTAATCAGTCGATTTCAACCATAATTTTTTCTTCGCTGCGGATAGCTGCGCTACGAGCAATTGTGCGGATAGCCTTGGCAATTCTGCCCTGCTTACCGATGATTCTGCCCATGTCGTTTTCTGCAACATGAATGTGGTAAACAACTGTTCCCTCTTCGTTGGGAGCGTCTGCTTCAACTGATACGGAATCGGGATCGTCAACAAGACCCTTTGCGATAACTGCAAGTAAATCTTTCATTGTTTGTCCTTTCCGAAACGCAATTATTCAATTACGCCGTTCTTCTTAAGAAGAGCCTTTACTGTGTCTGTTGGCTGAGCGCCGTTAGCAATCCACTTCTTAACTGCTTCAGCGTCAACATTGAACTCTGAAGGCTTCTTGAGAATATCATATGTGCCGATTTCTTCAATGAAACGACCGTTTCTCGGATATCTTGAATCTGCAACTACTACTCTGTAGAAAGGAGCCTTCTTTGAACCCATTCTTCTAAGTCTGATCTTTACTGCCATAATGTTCACCTCATAAAAATTGTTAATTTATATTCACCAACCGTAATTGGATGAAAAACTTTGTTTAATGTTTGATAAATTTTAATTATTTGAACGGAGGCATTCCGTCAGGACCGCCCATTCCGCCCATAGGTCCCATACCGTTCATCGGCATACCGCCAAGTCCGGGGAGGCCTTTCATTTTTCTTCTTTTCTTAGAGCCTTTTCCGCCCTTTGTCATCTGACGCATCATCTTCTGCATCTGGTCAATCTGCTTGATAAGTCGGTTGACTTCTTCAATACTTCTGCCCGAACCTGCCGCAATTCTGCGCTTTCTTGACGGGTTCATGATGTGTGGATGACTTCTTTCTTCGGGTGTCATTGAGAGGATGATTGCCTGAACCCAGTCAATCTGTCTGTCGTCAATGTCAACGCCCTCAAGCTGTTTTCCGACACCCGGGATTTTTGAAAGAATGCCTTTGAGCGGTCCCATTTTCTTGACCTGCTCAAACTGATCGTACAAATCGTTAAAGTCGAATTTGTTGCTCATCATCTTCTGAGCCATTTCTTCAGCTTTTTCGGCATCCATTTTATTCTGTGCGTCCTCAATGAGAGTAAGCACATCACCCATACCGAGAATACGGCTTGCCATTCTGTCAGGGTGGAAAACTTCAATATCGTCAAGCTTTTCGCCTGTACCTGCAAATTTAATAGGTCTGCCTGTAACAGCCTTTACAGAAAGTGCCGCACCGCCTCGTGTGTCACCGTCAAGCTTTGTGAGAATAACACCCGTAATGTCAAGAAGTTCGTTAAAGCTCTTCGCAACATTAACTGCGTCCTGACCTGTCATTGAGTCGATAACAAGCAAAATTTCGTCCGGCTCAACTTCTTTCTTGATGTTTTTAAGCTCATCCATAAGAGCCTCATCAATGTGAAGTCGACCTGCGGTATCGAGAATAACAACATCGTTGCCGTAGTCTTTGGCACGCTTGATTGCCTCTTTTGCAATCTTAACGGGGTTTGCTTTGCCCATTTCAAAAACAGGAACTCCCGCCTTTTCGCCGACAACCTTCAACTGGTCAATAGCGGCGGGACGATAAACATCACAAGCGGCAAGAAGCGGACTTCTGCCTTGCTTTTTGAGCATTTTTGCAAGCTTTGCCGTGTGGGTTGTTTTACCTGAACCCTGAAGACCGCACATCATAATGACTGTCGGTGGCTTTGACGCAAACTCAATTCGTGCGTCCTCACCGCCCATAAGGCTTGTAAGCTCCTCGTCAACAATCTTGACAACCATCTGTGCGGGAGTAAGGCTCTGCATAACATCCTGACCGACAGCACGCTCTGTTACTTTATTTGTAAAGTCCTTCGCAACCTTGTAGTTTACATCGGCCTCAAGAAGTGCGAGTCGAACTTCTCGCATCGCTTCCTTAACATCTTTTTCTGAAAGCTTGCCTTTGTTTTTCAGTTTTTTGAACGCATTGCCAAGCTTATCTGCAAGTCCTTCAAATGCCATGAAAACTCCTTTAATCTTTCAGCGAGCCTGATTTTTCGATGATAACATCCGCAAGCTCTGTGATTTGTGTATCCTGTGAAAGTTCTTTTATTTCAAGTGCAAGAGCCGAAATTTCGTCAAGCCCCTGCTCAAGCTTACTGAACTGTTTGAACAGACCGAGCTTTTCTTCAAACTCAAAAAGCTGTTGTTCACTGCGCTTGATACTGTCACGCACACCCTGCCTTGTTATTCCCATTTCATCGGCAACCTCTGCAAGCGACAAATCTTCGTTATAATAAAGGTCAATCGCCTTTTTGCCCGAAGGCTTTAAAAGTTCACCGTAAAAATCAAACAAGAGGGATACTTCAATGTTCTTTTCCATACCTGACAGCTCCCGTGATTCTGGTCTGTGTGTAAAGAGAATTTCTTTACACCTGTGACATTATAATATACAATCACCCGTTTGTCAAGCATTTTAAGCCGATTTTTGCGATGTTTTCCGCCTTTTTTACGGCTGAGAGTAATTTTTGACAAATGTCCGAAAATTTCCCGAAAATTGTATCGTTATGTCATAAAAATGGCGATATTGTAGAAGTTTTGGAAAATGTAAATAACGCAAATAAGCCGATTGTAAAGCAATTTTGAGAATAATTACGAAAGAGTTAAAAAAGTGTTTCTATCCTTTACAAATGAGTGGCTATGTGAAGTTTAGTTTTCGTCAAAATTCACAAAAATTAAAATTTTAGTGAAAAAGGCTATTTTGATGTACATTTTTAAGCAAAATGTGTTATAATTGTTTTGAATTATTGAAGAAACGGGAGTTTTGCTTTACGGAACAAATTATAAATATCGACAGAATGGAAAATGCCGTAGCACTTTTTGGCAGTTTTGACGGGAACATTAAGTTGATTGAAAAGGAATTTAATGTCCGTGTCACTTGCCGTGACAGTGAACTCAAGGTTGAGGGCGATGCCGAAAACACATCAAAAGCCTGCAAGGTTATTGAAAGTTTGTTGCAGTTCATCAACCGTGGCGAGGCACTTTCCGAGCAAAATATCCGCTACTGCATTTCGCTTGTCAATGAAGGCAGTGAGGACAAAATAGAACAGCTTGCGGGCGACTGCATCTGCATCACTTCAAAGGGAAAGCCTATCAAGCCGAAAACTATCGGTCAAAAACGCTACTGTTCGCAGATTGCGAAAAATACCGTCACAATCGGTGTCGGTCCTGCCGGTACGGGTAAAACCTACCTTGCCGTTGCAATGGCGGTCACGGCTTTCAGAAGTAAGCAGATTAACCGAATAATTCTCACAAGACCTGCTGTTGAGGCAGGCGAAAAGCTCGGCTTTCTGCCGGGTGATTTGCAGAGCAAGGTCGATCCGTATCTTCGTCCTCTGTATGACGCATTGTTCGATATGCTCGGTGCGGAAACATATCAGAAGTATGTTGAAAGAGGCAACATTGAGGTTGCACCGCTTGCATATATGCGAGGAAGAACGCTTGACGACAGCTTTATAATTCTTGACGAGGCTCAAAATACAACAAGGGAACAGATGAAGATGTTCCTTACCCGACTCGGATTTAACTCCAAAATGGTAATCACGGGCGATATTACGCAGATTGACCTTCCGAACGGTGCAAAGAGCGGTCTTAAAGACTGTATAAAAATCCTCAAAAACATTGACGACATCGGCACTTGTTTCTTTGATGAAAAGGATGTTGTTCGTCATCGCCTTGTTCAGGACATCATCAAGGCTTACGCAAAATTTGAAAACAACAATAATAATTCACGAAACAACGGCTCCAAAAATTAATTTACTTAATTTTCACATATCCCACGCTATCGGGTTAAAAATAATGAAAGGATGATCATGAATGGCAGAGCATAACAAAATCAGGGTAATTATCACAAACAAACAAAAAGCAGTAAAGATTCCGACAGGTATCAGAATGTTGGTTCGTCGTTGCTGTAACGCAGTTCTCCAGCTTGAAAAATTTGAAGGTTCTGCTGAAATCAGCGTTACTTTCACAGATAACGAGGGCATTAAGGCTCTTAACAAGCAGTATCGTGACAAGGACATTGAAACCGATGTTCTTTCTTTTCCAATGGGTGAAAACGGTGTGTATGACACCAACCCCGAAACAGGCGCACAGATTCTCGGCGATGTTGTAATTTCAATGGAAAAGGCAAGAGATCAGGCTGAACTCTTTGGCCACAGCCTTCAGAGAGAGGTTGGCTATCTTACCGCTCACAGCGTTCTTCACCTTCTCGGCTACGACCACATGGAAAAGCTTGAAAGAGTAAGAATGAGAGAAAAAGAAGAGCTTGTTATGGAACAGCTCGGTCTTCCTGCATCATCAAGCTACATAGTTGATGACGATATGGCTTGATAGAGTTTAACAGTTATATTTCGGGATATGAAAAAGCAAATCAAAAGTTTTAAAAGTGCATTCAGAGGTTTTTACTCTGCCGTAAAAAGCGAAAGTCATATGAGATTTCACCTTGTTGCGACATTTTATGTTTTCGTTTTCGGTTGCTTTTACGATTTTTCTGCCGCAAAATGGGCGTTGCTCGCCGTTTTGTGTGCGCTTATAATTGCACTTGAAATGGTCAACACCTGTGTTGAAAAGCTTTGCGATTTGTTCTGCGACAGATACGATTTTTCCGTTAAGATTATCAAGGACATTGCAGCCGCAGCCGTGCTTGCCGTGTCATTTTCGGCTGTGTTTACAGCGGTACTGTTCTTTCTTGATTTTGAAGTAATCGGAAAAATATTTTCGTATTTTGCAGGCAATCCCGTTATGCTCGTTTTGCTGATTTTGTCTGCGGTGATTTCTGCCGTCTTTGTATGTGCAGGTCCCGTAAAAATCAAGAACGCAATTCTGAGCATTAAAAGAAAAGATAAACATTAACAAAGGGGCGGCATTTTGCTTGCCCCCGATTTTTGTATAGTGAGGTAATATGTTAAATACAGATAATAAAGATAAATCCGCATTTATTGCCATTGTCGGCAGACCGAATGTGGGCAAAAGTTCAATTCTCAACAGACTTATGGGACAGAAAATTGCGATTGTTTCAAGTAAACCGCAAACTACCCGTAACAGAATCACAGGTGTGCTTACTCAGGGTGAATATCAGCTTGTTTTCTTTGATACACCGGGTATGCACAAGCCGAAAACCTCTCTCGGCAAGTATATGGTGCGTTCCGTCAACGAATCCGTGGGCGGTGTTGATTGCTGTATGCTCGTTGTTGAGGCAGGAAAAGAACCGGGTGATACAGAACTTAACCTTATTGAAAAGTTCAAGTCAATGGAAATGCCGGCAATCCTTGCAATCAACAAGATTGACACTCTCAAAGAAAAAGAAGAACTTATGAAACAGATTGCCCGTTACAGTCTGCTCTACGATTTTGACGCAGTTGTTCCTGTGAGCGCACAGGACGGCAACGGTATGAACGAACTTCTTGACGAGCTTAAAAAGCAGGCGGGCGAGGGCGGTCATTTCTTTGATGACGATACCCTTACAGACCAGCCCGAAAGAGTTATTGTTGCCGAAATTATCCGTGAAAAAATTCTTCGCCTTTGCGACAAGGAAATTCCGCACGGCACGGCTGTTGTAATCGAAAAAATGAAAACAAGAGATAACGGTATGCTTGATATTGACGCTACGATTTTCTGCGAAAAAGAAACCCACAAGCGTATTATCATCGGCAAAAACGGTTCAATGCTCAAGAAAATCAGCACATTTGCCCGTCAGGATATCGAAAGATTTTTCGATTGCAAGGTGTTTTTGCAGACATGGGTAAAGGTAAAAGAGGACTGGAGAAACCGTGCCCAGATTCTTCAAAATTTCGGTTATGACGAAAAGAATTTTGACTGATAATCCGATTAAAAGCAATTCGGGTACATGATTTGACACAATGTCAGATTTTTCATAATATAATAAACGGTGTCCGTGAAACACTAACTGCGGAGGTGTTTTTATGGATAACTGGAGTGCGTGGCAAACATTTTTTACCACGGGAAGCGTTCTTGATTACATTCGCTACAAAAGTATTCAGGATGCCAAAGACACGGGTGCAATCACCGTGAACAGGGAGGAAACCGATGAAATTCCGAACAGAGGGACTGATTATAAAGGAACAGAATATCGGTGAGCAGGACAAGCTCGTTTTTGCTCTCACAAAGTCAAACGGTGTAATCCGTGCATTTGTAAAGGGTGCAAAAAACATCAAAAACGGCAAATGTGCGGCGGCATCTCTCCTCTCATATTCCCGACTTACAATTTATAAAGGTCGGGAAAGTTACATAATCGGCGAGGCACAGCCGATTCGCATTTTCTCAAAGCTCCGCAGTGATGTTACAAAAATGTGCCTTGCACAGTATTTTTGCGAACTTGCTCTGACAATCTGTCCCCGTGAGCAAAAGGCAGACTCTTTTCTGAGCCTTGTGCTTAATTCGCTCTATCTTTTGTCAGAGGACAAGCGTAGTGCAGACCTCATAAAGCCGTGTCTTGAAATGAGGCTTGCAAGCATGGCAGGCTATATGCCAGACCTGAGAATGTGCAGAGAATGCGGAGAATACATCACTCCGCTTATGTACTTTCTGCCACGCATAGGCGCTCTTGAATGTGCCGATTGCAGAACGGATGTGTCAGAACCTGCAATCGCTCTCAATGAGGGAACGCTCACGGCACTCAGACACACGGTTTATGCGGATGACGACAAGTTGTTTTCGTTTGCATTGCCGAAAGATGACCTTGATGTGCTGAATGCGGCGAGCGAAAGCTACCTTAAATACAGATTTGAAAAAGACTTTAAAACACTTATTTTTTACAAAACAATAAGCAGTTAATCAGACAATGCAGTTTTGTGCCAAAGTAACTTAATTGCTTGCAACCAAATGACTGAGAACTGTAGGGGCGCTCATTGGGCGCCCGCAAGCAAAGACATAAAATTGCAATTATTAAATTTGGTAGAATTATGAACAGACACTATAAAACACTTGAACTTGATAAAATTCTTGAAAAACTTGCGGGAATGACTTCTATTGAGGATGCTCACGAAATGGCATTGAATCTTGAACCCGTGTTTGAACTCAAAAAGGTTGAACAGCTTTTGCAACAGACCGATGACGCAGTTGCATTGAGCGGAAGATTTGGCGCTCCGTCATTCGGCGGTGCAAGAAATTGTTCGGGTCATTTACGCAGAGCACAGGCAGGCGGTTGCCTTACCACAGGCGAACTTCTGTCGGTTGCGTCAACACTCAGAACAATCCGTACGGTCAAGGAGTGGCACTCACGCTCAGGCGGAGGAGCAAGCTCTCTTGACGGCTATTTCAGCGGACTTGTGTCCAACAAGTTTCTTGAGGATAAAATCACCTCGGCTATTATAAGCGAGGAAGAAATTTCCGATAAGGCAAGCCCTGCTCTGTCGGATATAAGAAGAAAAATCCGCACAGCCTCCTCAAAGGCTCGTGAGGTACTCGACAAAATTATTCACAGCTCAACATACATAAAGTATCTTCAGGATACTATCGTTACACAGCGTGACGGCAGGTATGTTGTTCCCGTAAGAAGTGAATGCAGAGGCAATGTTCCCGGTCTTGTACACGACACCTCGTCAAGCGGTGCAACCGTGTTTATTGAGCCTATGGGTGTTGTTCAGGCAAACAATGACATCAAGCTTTTGCAGTCAAAGGAAGAACAGGAGATTGAAAGAATCCTCTTTGAACTTTCCGCAAATGCAGGCGAATTTGCCGACAGCATTATCCACAGCTACAAGAATCTTGCACAGCTTAATTTGATTTTTGCAAAGGCTGACCTTGCGTATTCAATGAAAGCGTCAAAGCCGATTATGAATGACAGGGGAATGATTGAACTCAAACAGGCTCGTCACCCTCTTATCGACAAAAACAAGGTTGTTCCCGTTTATGTTATGCTCGGAAAAGAATTTGACACGCTTGTAATCACAGGTCCTAACACGGGCGGTAAAACCGTAACTTTAAAGACAATCGGTCTGCTCACGCTTATGGCGATGTGCGGACTTCTCGTTCCGTGTGCCGACAACAGCGAACTTTCCGTGTTCAGAAGGGTGCTTGTTGATATCGGTGACGAGCAGAGCATTGAACAGTCGCTGTCAACTTTTTCGGGACATATGACAAATATCGTTCAGATTATAAAGCTTGCAAATGCAGGTTCACTCTGCCTTATTGACGAACTCGGTGCAGGAACAGATCCTGTTGAGGGTGCGGCTCTTGCAATTGCAATTCTTGAAAGACTGCGTGACAAACACGCTAAAATTGCCTCAACAACCCACTATGCGGAGTTAAAGGAATTTGCTCTGCGTACATCGGGTGTTGAAAACGGCAGTTGTGAATTTGATGTTGCAACTCTCAAGCCAACCTACCGACTTCTCATCGGTGTTCCGGGCAAGAGTAATGCGTTCGCAATTTCAAAAAGACTCGGCATTGATGATGAAATAATCAGCCGTGCAAGCGAGCTTGTTTCAAACGAAAACAGACAGTTTGAAGATGTTGTGGAAAAGCTTGAAAAGCGCCGTCAGAGCCTTGAAAAACAGCTTGAAAACGCAAACAGACTTACTGCAAAGGCTAATACCGAAAAGCAGAAGGCCGAAAACGAAATGCAGAAGGCAAAACAGCGTGCAGAGCGGGAAATCGAAAAGGCAAGGCAAGAGGCTCAGCGTATTATTTCACGCACAAGGGCGCAGGCCGACGCAGTTGCCGAAGAACTTGAAAAGGCGAGAAAAGCCAAGGATATGAGCGTTCAGGCAAGAACACAGCTCAAGAAGAATATCGACAAAATGGAGGCTCACGCAGATCCTGTCAAGGCTCGCAATACTCCCGATGAGGAATACAAACTGCCAAGACCGCTCAAAGTCGGCGATACGGTTCTCATCTACGATATCGACAAAAACGCAACTGTACTTGCACCGCCGAACAAGGACGGTGTTGTGCTTGTTCAGGCAGGCATAATCAAAACGAGGGTTGATATTAAAAATCTTCGCTTGCTCAAATCAAACAATAAGCCTGCAAAGGACAGATTTTCAAGCACAAGAAATGTGCCGAGCAGAATGGATGTCCGCCCCGAAACGGAGGTTGATGTCCGTGGTGAAACCGCCTTTGACGCAATCAATATTGTTGACAAGGCAATCGACAATGCCGTGCTTTCGGGTGTGAGCAAAATGACGATTATTCACGGTAAAGGCACGGGTGTGCTTAAGCGTGAAATCAACAAGTATCTTAAAACAAACAAAGCCGTCAAAAGTCAGCGACTCGGTGTGTTCGGCGAGGGCGAAGACGGTGTTACAATTATTGAATTAAAGTAAAATCCGACTGAATTTATTTTGTGAAATTTGAGGTAAATATGAAAAAACAGTTTCTTGATTCGGGAAAAATCGTGGGTACACACGGCATAAAAGGCGAGGTCAGAATTGATCCGTGGTGTGATTCCCCCGAGTTTCTCTGTGCCTTTAAAAAGCTGTGGCTTGACGAAAACGGAACAGAGTTTATCGAGGTAAAATCCCGTCCGCACAAAAATATCGCCCTTGCAAAAATCAAGGGTGTTGACACAATCGAAGCCGCCGAAAAGTACAGAGGCAAAGTTGTGTACATCAACCGTGACGACATCAATCTTGCAGAGGGTGTCCACTTTGTTCAGGATCTTATCGGTCTTGAGGTTAAAGATGCCGACAACGGCAAGGTCTACGGAAAAATCTCCGATGTTTTGCGTACAGGCGCAAATGATGTTTACGAAATCAAAGACGCTGACGGTAAAACATACCTTGCTCCCGTAATTGACGATGTTGTAAAAGAAATCAATGTCAATGACGGATATGTTCTTATTGTTCCTATGAAAGGAATTTTTGACGATGAGGATTGATATTATAACGCTCTTTCCCGAAATGTTCGAGCCTGTTTTGAACGGAAGTATAATCGGCAGAGCGCAGAAAAGCGGTGTGCTTGAAATCGTGTGTCACCAACTGCGTGACTACGCTTTTGACAAGCACAGAAGGGTTGACGATACTCCCTACGGCGGCGGAATGGGTATGCTTATGAAAGCCGAACCCATTGCCCTCTGCTTTGAGGATATCTGCAAACAAATCGGCAAAAGACCGCATTTTGTCTATATGTCACCGCAGGGCAAAACTTTGAAACAGCAAAGACTTCGTGAACTTGCCGATGTTGAAAATATCTGTATTCTCTGCGGTCACTACGAGGGTGTTGACCAAAGACTTCTTGATGAGTTTATTGACGAGGAAATCTCAATTGGTGACTATGTTCTTACGGGCGGAGAAATTCCTGCAATGGTCTTTGCGGACGCACTTTCAAGAATGGTACCGGGTGTGCTTTCCAACAACGAATGTTTTACCGAAGAAAGCCATTTTAACGGACTTCTTGAGTATCCGCAGTATACAAAGCCCTCGGTTTGGAGAGGTAAAGAAGTTCCCGAAGTGCTTATGAGCGGACACCATGCAAACATTGAAAAGTGGCGAAAAGAAAAGAGCCTTGAGGTGACGAGACTCAAGCGTCCGGAAATGCTTGAAGAATATGACGAAAAGTAATTTTTCGTAACATATTATTGGTGTATTTACATAAAATAAGACAAGGAAAATCATATGAAATACCGTATGTTTACGGGAAAAACATAATATTTTGTAAAAATGCACAATAAACGGGGTGCGAAATTCTCTCAAGGTGCATATTAACACGAAATTAAATTATTGTATTGACCTTGTTCGGAAAAAAGATTATAATACATATTAAATTGAGCCGCAATTTGCAGGCATTGGTGGTTAAAAATTTAAAGGCAAAGAGGGTTTTAAAAATGTATGTTAAGGAAGTATTAGTACAGAATAAAGCCGGTTTACACGCTCGTCCGGCAACTTTCTTTATTCAGAAGGCTAATGAGTATAAGTCAACAATCTGGGTGGAGAAGGAAGAGCGTCGTGTAAATGCAAAGAGTCTTCTCGGCGTGTTGTCCCTCGGAATTATCGGCGGCACTACTATTAAGGTAATTGCTGACGGTTCTGACGAAACTGAAGCAGTTGAGGGCCTTGTTTCTCTCGTTGAGTCAGGCTTTGCTGAATAATCAGCTTTAAATTTTACAAAATACCAAAGGGGCGGTTTTTCCGCCTCTTTTTTGTTTCTCTCAAATTAATCTGAAATCGGAAAAGGCGGTGATTTTGTGAATCCGAAAATGTCACAACTTCGCAAAAAAGCAATGGCACTTCCGCTGTTGCCGGGTGTGTACATCATGCACGATAAAAGCGGAAAAATTATATATATCGGCAAGGCAAAGGCTCTAAAAAACAGAGTCAGTCAATACTTCGGTTCGCAGAATAACCATGCCGAAAAGGTTCGCAGAATGGTTGATAATGTCGATGATTTTGAATATATCATCACGGACAGCGAATTTGAGGCGCTCATTCTTGAGTGCAGTCTTATCAAACAGCACACCCCTAAATACAACATTCTGCTTAAAGACGACAAGGGCTACAGCTATATCAGAGTCAGTCCCGGAGATTGGAAAAAGCTCTCATATACACTGCAAAAAAAGGATGACGGAGCGGAATATATCGGTCCGTACAAGAGCAGTTACTATGTAAAAAGTGCCGTTGAGGAGGCCAACAAAATCTTTATGCTCCCAACCTGTAACCGACAGTTTCCGAGAGATTTCAGAAAGGGCAGACCTTGCCTTAACTACCACATAAAGCAATGTATGGCTCCGTGTACAGGCAGAGTAAAGCTTAAAGATTACAACGAAAATCTTAACCGTGCCTTGGAATTTTTGCGTGGCGGTTCAACAAATTCAATCAAAAAATTAACCGAAGAAATGGAAACTGCCGCAGAAAATCTTGAATTTGAAAGGGCGGCATCAATCAGGGACATAATCAACTCTGTCCGCAAAATGAGCGACAAACAAAAAGTTGTTGCAACAAAGATTGATGACGGTGATGTTATTGCAGGCTTTTCGGATGACGGCAAAACCTGTTATCAGGTGTTCCGCTTTGAAGGCGGAAGGCTTTTTGACCGTGAAAGCTTTGTGTTTGACAGCGGTGAAAGTGAATCCGAAACAGAAGAATTCTTACTGCGATATTACACTCTGCGTGACAGTATGCCAAAGAGCGTTGCTCTTGACCGAGAATTTGACGGTATGGAAGAAATTGCCGAATGGCTTTCGCAAAAGCGTGGCAGTAAGGTCAGCATAACAGTTCCGCAGAGGGGCGATAGGGCGCAGCTTGTGGCAATGTGCAAATCGAATGCCGCAGAAACCCTTGCACAGAAAAAGGGCGCAACCGTTCGTGAGTACAATGTGCTTGAAGAACTGCGTGATTTGCTCGGCCTTGAAAAATTGCCCGAATATATTGAATCCTACGATATTTCAAACCTTGCAGGTACGGAAAATGTTGCGGGTATGATTGTCTATAAAAACGGCAAACCGCTCAAATCGGCTTACAGAAAGTTCAAAATCAAAGGCTTTGAAGGACAGGACGACTACGCATCTATGGCGGAAGTTCTGACAAGACGATTTGACGAATATTATAAAAATCCCGATGAGGACGAGGGCTTTGGAAAATTGCCCGACCTTATACTGCTTGACGGCGGTAAAGGTCAGGTTGCGGCTGTAAAAGAGGTTTTGCAGAGCAAGAATATCGATGTTCCGCTGTTCGGACTTGTAAAGGACGATAAGCACAGAACCCGTGCCGTAACGGGCGAGGGCGGAGAAATTGCACTCAGTTCCAGACGGTCGCTGTTTGCGTTTCTCACAAAAATGCAGGATGAGGTTCACCGCTTTGCAATCGGCTATCACCATGCAAGGCGAAGTAAAAATACATTCAAGAGTTCGCTTACAGGCATCGAGGGCATAGGCGAAGTCAGAGCAAGATCACTTCTCAAATATTTCAGAACGATTGAGAATATCTCAAACGCTGACCTTGCAGAGCTTGAAAATGCTCCCAAAATGACAAAGGACACCGCCCTTGCCGTGTATAAATACTATCATCCGCAAGATGAAAGCGAAACAGACTAAAATATTGTTGTAAAATATCTTTTAATGTGTTATACTAAAATTTGCAGTTGTAAACAATTGCATGAAATTTAACTTTTTCGGCAATGCTGTATGCCTGCTTGCGGTGTTGTTTTATGATTTTGCAGGCGGAAAGGCTGCGTGTGTTTTATGAGAGTTATTACAGGCTCTGCAAGAGGCAGACGACTCGAAACCCTTGAGGGTGAAGATGTAAGACCGACAACCGACAGAATTAAAGAGGCTGTTTTTTCGATTATCCAGTTTGAAACCGAGGGCAGAAACTTTCTTGACCTTTTTGCAGGTTCGGGACAAATGGGTATAGAGGCTTTGAGCAGAGGCGCAAAGTCGGCAAGCTTTGTTGACAATGCAAAAAAATCGCTTGAAACGGTAAAAAGAAACCTCAAGGCTACAAAGCTTGAGAACTCGGCAAAGGTTTTTGCAATGGATTTTCACAGCTTTCTTTCGATGAATTCACAGAGTTTTGACATTGCATTTCTCGATCCGCCATACAGAACGGGAATGTTGCAGGATGCCCTTGAACTTGTTCCCGAGGCTATGAACGATACGGGTGTAATCATTGCGGAAAATCCTCTTGACGAAGAAATTTTGTCGAATTACGGTGATTTTGTACTTGACAGACAGTATCGCTATGGTAAAATAAAAATAACTACATTCAGACATAAGGATTTTCAAAGATGAACAAAACAGTGATTTGTCCGGGAAGTTTCGATCCCGTAACGCTCGGACACCTTGATGTTATCACGAGAGCATCAAAGCTTTTTGACCATGTAATCGTGGGTGTGCTTGTCAATTCTTCAAAAAAGCCAATCTTTTCAATTGATGAAAGAATTGAACTTTTGAAGGAAGTTACCGAGCATCTCGACAATGTTGAAATAGTAGGCTTTAACGGCTTGCTTGCACAGTATTGTGAGGAACACGGTGTGGACGCAATTGTTAAGGGACTCAGAGCGGTAACCGATTTTGAATATGAATTTCAGATGGCGCTCACCAACAAAAAGCTGAATCCGAACCTTGAAACCCTGTTTTTAACTGCTGAGGCAGACTCAATGTATCTCAGCTCAAGCATGGTTCGTGAGATTGCCTCAATGGGCGGTGACATCAGTAATTTTGTTCCTGCGTGTATCCATGACAGAATTGTGGAAAGACTGAAAAATAATTAAGCGTTTGATTTTTTAATTAAAGGTGGATTAAACCAAACATATAAGGAGTGGACAGAAATGAAAGTTGAGGATTTGATTTTACAGCTTCAGGATGTTATCAGTGCCGCTAAGTCAATGCCGTTTTCGGGTGGCAAGGTAATGGTAAGCAGTGACGAGATTTATGATATTCTCGATCAGATTCAGGACGCTATGCCGGCAGAGGTAAGACAGGCTAAGAATATTGTTGCTGACAGAAAGCAGATTCTTGCCGAGGCTAACCGTGAATCAGAGAACATAATCAGAAGTGCCGAGGAACGCAAAAAGGCTATGCTTAACCAGAACGAACTCGTTCGTGAGGCTCAGGCAAAGGCTAAGGAAATTGTTGACGATGCAAAGCAGAAGTCGGCAGAAATCAGAAAGGCTGCAAATGTGTATGTTGACAGTATTATGAAACGCACAGAAGAAGGCGTTGCAACACAGCTTGAGGCTCTCAGAAAGACTCATGCAAACATCGTTAGCTCACAGAAAAAGCAGGGCTGATTTAATTTAAAATCATCAAGAACAGACTCAATATGAGCCTGTTCTTTTTTTATGCCGTTTTTAATCGGATATTTTGTGTCACATTGTGACACCGTAACGAATGCCCGCAAGGTTATCGGTTGCAAACCATAAAAATGTTGTCGGATTTTGTAACCGCAGAGGTGAATTTTGTAATTTTTCAGACTGTTGTTTTGACAATGAAATGCGCAAAAACCTCTATAAAATCAGCTTTTTGGGGCATAATATTCTTTTCTGAAAAAATATGGTTTCAAAGTTGAAAGCATTTGAAACGATTTGTAAATATTATTTGTTTTTTCGTAACTTTGATATTGATTTTTTCGCACCTATGGTTTATAATAAGACAAAAGGTGTCAGAAGGTGTCATTCGGTGACTTTTAAAATCACAGAGTGACGGTTTCTGAAGAAAAGTGTATGGAGGTGGGCAGATGTTTTCAGGAATGACAAATCATTCTATTGATTCAAAAGGAAGAATTGTACTGCCCGCAAAGTTCCGTGAACAGCTCGGCGAAACATACTATCTTGCACGAGGCTTTGGCAATAAGTGCATTCAGGTTATGTCAAGCGAACAGTTCAACGCAATGTGTGAGAAGATTCTTGCACTTCCCGCAAACCTCTCCATGGCTGTTCAGTACACCTTTAACGCTACTGCGGTTGAGGTTACTCCCAACGCACAGGGCAGGGTTATTATTCCACAGTCCCTGCGTGAGTTTGCCGAGATTGAAGGCGATGCGGTAGTTATCGGTATGACAAACAGACTCGAAATTTGGAGCAAGAAAAATTATGAGGACTATGTTGCATCTCAGAATGAAAATCTTGCACTTGCTCTCAAGGAGTTAAAGCTTTAAGGAGGTTGTTATGGAATTTTCTCATATTCCTGTCCTTCTTGAGCAGGCTGTCGATGCTCTTGCTGTTAAGGAAAACGGCATTTATGTTGACGGCACAGCAGGCGGAGGCGGTCACAGCAGTGAAATCCTCAGTCGCCTTACCACGGGCAAGCTCATTTCGATTGATCAGGATCCCGATGCAATACTGACGCTGACAGAGCGTTTTAAGAAAAATGAAAATTCAATAATTATCAAGGGTAATTTTGCCGATATGGTAAGCCTTCTTCATTCAAGAGGAGTGGGCAGAGTTGACGGTGTTTTGCTTGACATCGGTGTTTCTTCTCATCAGCTTGATACAGCCGAAAGAGGTTTTTCCTTTCATGAGGACGCACCTCTCGATATGAGAATGAGCCAGAGCGGAACAACAGCCGCAGAGATTGTCAACACTCTCCCCGTGGGTGAGTTAAGACGAATTCTCAGCGTTTACGGCGAAGAAAAGTTTGCTGGTTCAATCGCAAACGGAATCGTTAAGGCAAGAGCCGAAAAGCCGATTGAAACTACCCTTGAACTTGCGGAAATTATAAAAGAAAATGTTCCACAGCGTGTCCGCCGTGACGGACATCCTGCGAGAAAAAGCTTTCAGGCTTTGAGAATTGCGGTAAACGATGAACTCGGAGTTCTTGAAAGAGGTCTTGACGGTGCATTTGAACTTCTCGGAAGCGGCGGAAGGCTTGCAGTTATTACCTTCCATTCGCTTGAGGACAGAATCGTAAAACAGAAAATGGCATCTTGGTGTCAGGGCTGTACCTGTCCGAAGGATTTCCCCGTGTGTGTTTGTGGAAACAAACCAAAGGCTAAACTTGTTGTAAGAAAGCCCGTTTGTGCAAATGAAACAGAATTGAGGGATAACCCGAGAGCAAGAAGTGCAAAGTTGAGAATATGCGAAAAAATTTAAAAAAATTCTCTGTGACTATGGACAAAACTGCCTGTTTGTAGTAAAATATAACAAAGTTGTAAAGATTATTACAGACACAAGCAATTGTGCTTTTGTGCTTGTTAATAACAAAATGTACGGCTTTGAAATAAATGTCCGATAAAATCGGATTGATTGTGTGTTGTGTGTTTTTAATAAATTTGTTAAGGATTTGAAACTTTTTTGTTTTATGGAAAATAAAGCAAAAATGTGTGTTTTATGGAATTGATATAGAAAGGCACCGGGTGCGTTTAATGGCTTATGAAAACAGAGATGCATCTTATGACTTGAGTCTTTTTGATGACAGCAGCGACTATGTTCCAGGTTCAGCCGCTCCTGAAAGAAAAGAAGAAGTACATAAGAAGCAGGAAAGAAAAAGAAGAAAAAACAATGTCGTAAGTCTTCCGAAGGAGGAACTTCAGAAGAACAGACGCCGCAGACATAACAAGTTCAAAATCGCTCTCGGAACAGTGAGCGGTGCTGCAGCGGCAATCGTAATCGGCATTATAATCGTCGGACAGGTAAGACTTACCGAGCTTAATCAGGAAGTTATTACAGCAAAAGAAACTCTTGCAAATGCACAGAGCGTTTATACACAGACACAGATGAAGCTTGAATCAAAGCTTTCAACATCGGATATTGAAAAGTATGCCGAGGATACGCTCGGTATGACCAAGGCTACGAACACACAGAAAGAATTTGTTACCCTTTCAGGCGGAGATAAAGCAGAGGTTTCTGCAAGTCAGGAAAGTGACAATCTCTTTACACAGTTCTGGAGTTCGGTACAGAATCTTTGGTCATAACATTCAAATTAATTTAATAGATATGTTATGAAAGAATGGAGAGTTAAGACTGCGTCTTGACTCTTTTTTCGGTATATATGCGGATTGACACGGAGCGTAACGGACACTATTTTGCGGTGAAAGGAGCTTTACATTGCAATCACCAGGATCAAAAAACAACTCAAAAAAGCGTGCCGAAAAGGGACCTGCACAAAGACTCAGACAGCGTACTGCAATATTGATTTTGCTCATACTTGTGCTTGGCTTTGGTGCGGCTATTTTAAGACTTACATACCTCACTACCGTTCAGAGCAGTGAACTTCAGGAGGCGGCTGTTGACCTTCAGCTTGCCGACACAACTGTTTCCGCAAAACGAGGAACAATTTATGACGCAAACGGCAATGTTCTTGCCGAAAGCGCATCGGTTTGGCAGGTGGTAATGGCACCTATCAACTTTAAGAATGACAAACAGCGTCAGGCTGCCGCAAAAGGTCTTTCGGAAATTTTTGACCTTGAATACAACGATGTGCTTGATGATACAAAACAGCAGAGTCATTATGTTGTTGTCAAAAGAAGAATCGAGTCGGATGAGCGTGAAAAGGTTCTTGAACTTATTGACACCTTGAAAAAGGATTACAACTGTTCGGGTGTTATTCAGCTGCTTGACGACTACAAGAGATATTATCCGAAAAACAGTCTTGCATCTTCCGTAATCGGATTTACGGGTAGTGACGATCAGGGACTTGAGGGTATCGAGTACGAGTATGACAGCTATCTGTCGGGTACACCGGGCCGAATCATCACAGCACAGAATGCAAGAGGTACGGATATGCCGTTCCAGTACGAACAGAATGTTGAGTCAGAGGACGGCAACAATGTTTATCTTACAATTGACGAAACAATTCAGTCAATTTGTGAAAAGTATATGCAAAAGGGTGTTGAGGACAACAATGTTCTTAACAAGGGCGTTTGCATTGCAATGGATGTAAACACAGGCGCAATCCTTGCAATGGTAACAACAGACGGTTACGACCTTAACAATCCTTATGAGCTTTCAGCAAAGGATAAGAAGAAAATCAAATCTACTGCCAAGAATAAACAGGCAGAGGCAGAGAGTGCGGCTCTCAGCAATATGTGGAGAAACAAGGCGGTTGCCGACACATATATGCCGGGTTCTGTATTCAAAATGTGCGTTGCATCAGCCGCTCTTGAAGAAAACCTTGTAAACGAAAAGACATCATTTACCTGTACGGGTTCAATTCTGGTTGAAGGCGAACCAATCCATTGTTCAAATACAGCAGGTCACGGAACACAGAGTTTTGTTGACGCAATTTCAAACTCATGTAACCCTGCATTTGTTCAGATCGGTCAGATGCTCGGTGCAAGCAAGTTCCGTCAGTATTATCAGGGATTCGGTTTCAGCGATAAAACAGGAATCGACCTCCCGGGTGAGGCAGAGGACAGCTTTTGGAAAGAAGGCAAAATGGGCGGCGTTGACCTTGCGGTTGCATCATTCGGTCAGAACTTCAAAATCACTCCTATTCAAATGATTACAGCCTGTGCGGCTGTTTCAAACGGTGGTTATGTTGTTCAGCCTCATGTGGTTTCAAAAATCACAGATTCAAAGGGCAATGTAATCAAGACTGTTGATAAAAAGGTTAAAAGACAGGTTATTTCAGCCGATACATCCAAGAAGATGAATGAATACCTTGAATATAACACAGAAAGACAGGGTGCTGCCGCAGGCTATATCTCAGGCTACAAGGTAGCAGGTAAGACAGGTACATCTGAGAAAAAGGATATTACAAAGGTAGAAAGCTCATTCTCAGAGGACTATATCTCATCATTCTGCGGTTATGCTCCGGCAGACGATCCGCAGATTGCAATGCTTGTATTCTTCGATACTCCGGACGGTGATGCCTACTACGGTTCACAGGTTTCATCACCTGTATTTATAAATATTATGAGTGAGGTTCTTCCTTATCTTGATGTTAAGACATCATACACAGACGAGGAACTCGGTTATGTTGACGCATCTGCGGGTGACTACACGGGTGTCAGCGTTGATGAGGCTAAGACAGCTGTTGAGGCTGACGGCTTTACGGCAACTGTAAAGGGCAACGGTTCAACTGTAATTTCACAGATTCCAACCGTATCGTCAGGACTTCAGAAGGGCGGCAGTATCGTCCTCTACACAGACAACGACAGCCAGTCGGAAACAGTAAGTGTTCCGAGTCTTATCGGACTTTCTCCCGATGAGGTAAACAATGTTGCAAGTGCCTACGGACTGAATGTCAGCTTCTCGGGTGCAACAACATCCTCGGGAACAAGCTCATCACAGAATATTGAGGCGGGAACTTCGGTTAGCCCCGGTACGGTAATAACGGTATCTTTTGCGGATTCCTCTTCAACACTCAACGAATAACAAAAATATTTATTTGTCTGAAAGGAAAGATAACTATGATTTACGGAATATGGACATTTTGTGCGGCTTTGCTTGCTTTTATAATCTCAGCCGTTACCGGTAAGTTTTTGATTCCATACCTTCGCAAACTTCACTTTGGTCAAACAATTCTTGAGGAAGGACCAAAGTGGCACAAGGGCAAACAGGGTACTCCCACAATGGGCGGTATAATGTTCATCGTTGCGATTGTTGTTGTAACAATCATCAGCACAGTTATCTATGCCTTTACAGGCGCTGATTTGGTGAATTCATTCTTTGCGGATATTCCGAGAGAATGTATGTTCATTTTCTGCGGACTCGGTCTTGCGGTTGCAAACGGTTTTATCGGCTTTATTGATGACTACATCAAGGTTGTAAAAAAGCGTAACCTCGGTCTTACAGCATCGCAAAAGCTTATTCTTCAGTTCCTTGTTGCCGCCGCTTTCCTTGCAGTTCTCGCAATTGCAGGTTACGGCACAACAACAACCATTCCTTTTGCAGGCAAGGTTGACCTCGGATTTTTCTACTATATTATTGCCGCTGTTGCAATCGTGGGCATCGTAAACTCGGTAAACCTTACAGACGGTATTGACGGTCTTGACGGTTCGGTAACATTCTTTGCGTGTGTTGCATTCATGCTCATTGCCTGTGTAAAGAGCTATCTCGGCATAACAGCCATGAGTGCCGCAGCTGCAGGTGCTTGCCTTGGATTCCTCGTTTGGAACTTTCACCCTGCAAAGGTATTTATGGGCGACACAGGTTCACTTTTCCTCGGCGGTCTTGTATGCGCTCTTGCTTTTGCAATTGACATGCCTATTCTTCTTATTCCAATCGGAATTGTCTATATTGCAGAGGAGCTTTCCGTTATTCTTCAGGTCAGCTACTTCAAAATCACACACGGCAAGCGTCTTTTCAAGATGAGTCCTATCCATCACCACTTTGAAATGTGCGGTTGGAGCGAGGTAAAGATTGTCGGTGTGTTCAGCGCAGTAACCGCAGTTTTCGGTGCAATTGCTTTTGCGCTTGCATATTTTGGTGCATAAATCAACGCAGAAATACTTGTTTAAAATAAATTTTAAGGGAGGAACGGTCTTTGGCTCCACAAAAAAGAATGATGCTTAAAGCTGATGTAAACAGAATATATGATGAAGAGGTTTACTCGGAGCAGAAGATCAGGGAAGAAAAGTTTTTTGTCCGTCCTACTCGTCAGAGAAAGATGAAAAAAGGAAAGATGTTTTCCGTTGGCATGGGACTTGACCTTCCGTTCTGCATAATCATCCTTGTACTTCTCACAATCGGTATGATTATGATGTTTTCTGCAAGCTATGCCTATGCTTATTACAATCAGGGCAACAGCTATTATTACCTTGTAAGACAGCTCATTTTTGCCGTTGTCGGTGTGGGCATAATGTTTTTCCTTTCGTTCTTTAACTATAATAAACTTCACAAAATTGCACCGATTGTTCTTGCAATCTCGTACTTGTGCCTGCTTGTGGTTCTTGTACTGCCGGGTTCCGAAGGTGTAAAAAGATGGATTCCTCTCGGAATTTTCAATGTTCAGCCTTCTGAAATTGCAAAGTTTGCAATTATCCTTTTCTTTTCACATTGGTGCAGTAAATACTATAATAAAATGCAGTTCGCCCGTTACAGTGTTCTGCCGGGTATAATTGTTTTCGGCTCAACAGCACTTCTGCTTTTCCTTGAACCGCACTATTCTGGTATCGTAATCATCGGCATTCTCTCGGTTGTAATGCTTTACATCGGCGGAATGCAGACAAAGTACCTCGGNNNNTATGCAATGAGCCGTCTTGACGGTTGGGGTCAGGCACTTGTATATACAACAGATGATATGTGGTGGACCACATATCAGACACGAAATTCACTCTATGCAATCGGTTCGGGCGGACTTTGGGGACTTGGCCTCGGTCAGTCAAGAATGAAGTACCTTTACATTCCTGAACCGCAGAACGACTTTATCTTTGCCGTTGTTGTTGAGGAACTCGGTCTTGTGGGCGCACTTATGATTCTTCTCATTTTTGCACTTCTTGTGTGGAGAGGTATCACACTTTCACTTCGTGCAAAGGATAAGTTCGGCAAGCTTCTCGGCATCGGTCTTACTTCACAGATTGGTATTCAGGTTGTGCTGAATATCCTCGTTATCACAGACTGGTTGCCTAACACAGGTATCAGCCTTCCGTTCTTCAGCTACGGCGGTAGTTCGCTTATTATGTTGCTTGCCCAGATGGGACTTGTGCTTTCAATTTCCAGAACGGCAAATATTGAAAGACAATAATTTTAAAAATAGTTTTCTTCTGCATGAGTTTTGCAGAATTTTCAAAAGAAAGGTAAGAAAATTATGAAAGTATTGCTTGCAGGCGGCGGCACAGCAGGTCACATAAACCCTGCTCTTGCAATAGCCGGATATATAAAGAGTAAAAGAAACGATGCCGAGTTTTTGTTCATCGGCAACCGTGGCGGAATGGAGCAAAGACTTGTTCCGCAGGCGGGCTTTGAAATCAAGTCAATCACAATCAGCGGATTTAAAAGAAGTTTTTCTCCGAAGAGTATGCTTGAAAATGTTAAGACAGTTTCAAGAACATTCACTTCTTCAAGAGAGGCAAAGAAAATCATCGCTGAGTTCAAGCCTGATATCTGTATCGGAACAGGCGGATATGTTTCAGGCCCTGTTATCAGAACAGCCGCCAAAATGGGTATTCCGTGCATTATTCACGAGCAGAATGCATATCCGGGCATTACAAACAAAATGCTTGCAAAGAGCGTTAAAAAGGTAATGCTTGCCGTTCCCGATGCAAAGAAATATTTTGATAAAAATGTTGATTTTGTTGTTACGGGCAACCCTGTAAGACAGGAAATCCTTACAGCAAAAAAGGAAGAGTCAAGAAAAGAACTCGGACTTGACAACCGTCCCGTAGTGCTTTCGTTCGGCGGTAGCCTTGGAGCAAGAAAAATCAACGAGGCTGTTGCAGACCTTGTTGCAAGAAGCGGTATTGACGGAAGATATCAGCACATTCACGCATACGGCAGTTACGGCGACTGGTTCCCACAGCTTGTTGAGGAAAAAGGCACTAACATTGCCGATTGTTCAAACCTTGATATAAGACCGTATATTGATAACATGCCGACTTGTATGGCGGCAGCTGACCTTGTAATCAGCCGTGCGGGTGCAATTACCCTCAGCGAAATTCAGGCTATGGGCAAACCCGCAATCCTTATCCCGTCACCGAATGTTGCCGAAAATCATCAGTATCACAACGCTATGGCTCTTGTGAATGCAGGTGCGGCTGACATTATTGAGGAAAAAGACCTCACGGGTGCGGCTCTTATGCGTAAGGCTGACAAAATGCTCCTCAATCCCGAAAAGCTTGAGAAGTACAGCGAAAATTCACGCAAAATGGCAATTACCGATGCCAACGAAAGAATCTATTCGGTAGTCAAAAAAGTTCTCGGACTTGTGTAACAGTAACATTTGTAACGCTTTCTCATAGAATAGAAGGGTATTCTTTTTGAGAGGGTGTTATTGTGTCAAAACTGCTTGTTACAGGACGCAAAAAGCTTGACGGAGAGGTTGAAGTTCAGGGGGCAAAAAACAGCGCTTTGCCGATTATTGCCGCCTCAATTCTAACAAAAGGCGAAAATGTAATCCACAATTGTCCTTCACTTTCCGATGTTGACGCATCCGTCAACATTCTTCGGTATCTCGGCTGTGCCGTCACACGCTATGACAAAACACTTCTCGTAAAATGTGACGACATCAACCGCTTTGATGTTCCCGATGAATTGATGCGTAAAACAAGGAGTTCAATTGTTTTTCTCGGTGCAATTCTTGCACGAACGGGAAGGGCGAGGCTTTCATTCCCCGGCGGATGTGAAATCGGTTCAAGACCTATTGATTTGCACCTCAACTCACTTAGGGAAATGGGTGCGGATATTCGTGAAAAACACGGCTATCTTGAATGTTGTGTACCGAACGGACTTTGCGGAACAAAGATAACGCTTTCGTTTCCGAGTGTGGGAGCGACCGAAGATATTATGATTGCCGCCTGTCTTGCAAAAGGCACAACAACAATCATCAATGCCGCCCGTGAGCCTGAAATCTGCGACCTTGCGGATTATCTCAATTCCTGCGGTGCGGATATTTCGGGAGCAGGCGAGGGTGTTGTCGTTATTGAGGGTGTAAGCTCTCTTGACGGTTCTGTTCACACGATTATTCCAGACAGAATCGTTGCCGCAACGCTGATGTCATGTGCCGCTGTAACAGGTTCAAGAATCATACTTAACGGAATAATTTCGTCCCACCTTGCGGCACTTATTCCAACCTTCAAAAACGCAGGGTGCAAGATAAGAATTTCGGACGGCAATCTTGAGATAACCGCTCCCGAAAGACTTAAATCAATGAAAACAATAAGAACAATGCCGTTTCCGGGCTTTCCAACGGATGCACAAGCGCCTTTGCTTGCAACAGCGTGTGTGGCAGACGGAACAACGGTCTTTGTTGAAAATATATTTGAAAACAGATACAGACACATCCCCGAACTTGTCAGAATGGGTGCAGCCGTTAAGACAGAGGGCAAGGTTGCCGTTGTAGAGGGTGTGGAAATGCTCTACGGTGCGTCGGTTGAAGCGCCCGATTTGCGTGGAGGTGCGGCACTTGTTGTTGCAGGACTTTGTGCAGAGGGCAAAACCGAAATCGGCGGTGTGGAGTATATTGAAAGAGGCTATGAGTGCATTGAACTCACTCTTTCATCAATCGGGGCAGATATTAAGAAAATTTAGGGTAATCAGATTTTGACTGTCGCAGGGCGGACTTCCGCCCTCGGCAGATAACATAAATGAAGGGAGGATTTGCTTTGAGCGACAGTAAAGACAGAAAACCGCTTACTTCAAAAGAGAGAAAAAGTCTTGACAAACAGCGTAAAAATGCCGCTAAACAGGCAGAAAAGTATCACAAGGAAAAAGCAAAGCAGGATAAGAGAGCTAAAAAATCCCCCAATCCGAAAAAGGAACAGCAGAAAAAAGCTCCCAAAAGTAAAATTCAGGAGGCTTTTCTCAAGCAAAAGGAAGAACAGGAATCGCAAAGACCTGCCGAGAATATGAGCCGTGAAGAAAAATTCAGAAGAAAAGGCAAGGCTAAAATCAAAAACCTTAAGCCAAAGGATTATGAGGACGGCTACTATGTTGACGAATTCGGAGAAAAGCAAAAACAGGAAAAGCGTGCAAAGGAAATCCGTGCTCAGGAGCAGGAAGTAATTCGCAGAAGAAAAAAATCCCTGACAAGCACTCAGATTAAGCACAGAAGAATTGCACTTTACAGTTCGATTTTTGCGATTGTGCTTATAATCGGTGTTGTATTAAGCCTTACGGTCCTTTTCAAAACCGAAAAAATTGAGGTTGTGGGGGACAAGTATTATGACGAAAAACAGATAATTGCATTCAGCGGTGTTGAATATCAGGAAAACATCTTTATGGGTGCAATGTACAATACATCGGACAAGATTGTCAAGAATCTTTCGTATATCGAAAGTGCAAGCGTAAGCTTTAACATTCCGGACACAATAACAATAACTGTTGTTGACGCAACACCGTCATATGTTATTCCGAACGGCAAAGGCTACTTGCTTGTAAGCTCAAAGGGCAGAATCCTTGAGGAAATTTCCGAAAATAAGGACAAGCTTCCCAAACTCACCTGCGGCGATATCAAGACCACAGAGGTGGGACAGTATGTGTCTTTCAGCGATGCAAATGTTCCCGATATTCTCGAAGATGTTTCGCAGAGCCTTATCGACAACAAGGTCAAGAATATCACAGGCTTTGATGTTACCGACACGGCAAACATAAAGCTCGTTTATGACGGACGAATTGACATTAACATCGGACTTCCCGATGATATCGACTATAAAATCAGAACTGCAATGACAATCATCAACGAAAAGCTTGATCCGAACAATACGGGACTTGTTGCAGGAACACTTGATGTTTCGGCTTGCAGTACATCAAAAATTTCTCACTACAAACCTGCCGCAACCCAGCCCACAGCCGCAACACAGGCAACCACACAGGCAACAACGCAGGCGGCTGATTCTTCAGCCGATACGGGTGACGGCTACACAGGAAATTACACATGGGATGACGGAACATATTCGGGCGGTGACACGGGTTATTACGACGATAACAACTATAATAACTATGATAACGGTTATTACAACGGCTATGATAACGGTACCTATGATAACGGTGACGGCGGATATGACTACGGTAATGCGGACGGCGCCTATACGGGCGAGTAATTTTTCAGCAGAATTTTCCGTATAAATTTGCAGAAAAACGGCTGAAAAGCATTGCTATTTTGAAAAAAGTATGATAGTATAAGATAGTATAAGTATAATTGTGTACTATTAAGAATAATGATTTCTGACTGAAAGTTGACAATATATAAGGAGGACGAAAAAATGGCTTTTGAACTGGAATTGGAAAACGAGTATATGCCTAAAATTAAAGTAATCGGTGTCGGCGGAGGCGGCGGAAACGCTGTTAATCGCATGGTTGCAACCGAGGTTAAAAATGTTGAATTTATCGCAATCAATACAGATGAACATGTTTTAAGACTTTCAAAGGCTTCACAGAAGGTTCAGATCGGTGAAAAGCTTACAAGAGGTAAGGGCGCAGGCTCTATGCCACAGATCGGACAGGAAGCTGCTGAGGAGAGCAGAGATGAAATCGCAGAAAGCGTAGGAAACATCCCGGGTTATACCGGTGTGACGGTGAAAAGCGAAGTGAAAACAACCTACGGATCGCTGACCAAAGTCCTTACGATCATCACGCTGGTCCTGATCGTCGCTTCCGGTTTGATGGCATTCTTTGTTCTTATGAATCTGATAAATATGTAAAAAAAAAGAAAAAAACGCGAGCTTGTG
>CACXYD010000006.1 GCA_902771755.1 uncultured Ruminococcus sp.
CAAAACGAAGGATACAGACGGAATTTTGGAAACTATTATCAAGGAAGTAACTTTGAAAGAAGGATAAATATATGAGAAGATTCAGAAGATTAAGAGCGGGCGAACAGATTCGCAGTCTTGTTCGTGAAACAAGAATTGACAAGGGCGATTTGATTTACCCGATTTTTATTGCAGAGGGCGAAAATATTAAAAAGCCCGTTGATTCAATGCCGAATGTCTACCAGTATTCGCTTGACAGAGCAGACGAAATTCTTAAAGAAATTGAAAACAGCGGTATTGCCGGACTTCTTATTTTCGGAATTCCAAAGCATAAAGATGAACTTGCAACATCTGCATATGACGATAACGGGGTGACTCAGAACGCAATCAGATACATAAAGAAAAACTATCCGTCACTTCTTATCGTTGCCGATGTCTGCCTTTGCGAATACACAAGTCACGGTCATTGCGGTGTTGTTTGCGGTCACGAAATTCTCAATGACGAAACACTTCCGCTCCTCTCAAAAATGGCTGTCAGCCTTGCAAAAGCAGGTGCGGATATCATCGCTCCTTCTGATATGATGGATGGCAGAGTTTCTGCAATCAGAAACGCACTTGACGAAAACGGACTTATCAACACTCCGATTATGTCATACAGCGCAAAATTTGCCTCGGGCTACTATTCACCGTTCCGTGATGCCGCAGAATCCGCTCCCGAATTTGGCGACAGAAAAAGCTATCAGATGGATTACGCAAACGGCAAAGAGGCTCTGCGTGAAATTGCAGACGATATTGACGAGGGTGCGGATATGGTTATGGTCAAGCCGGCACTTGCATATCTCGATATTGTAAAAGCCGCAAGCGAACGCTTTGACCTTCCGCTTGTAGCCTATAATGTAAGCGGTGAGTATGCAATGGTTAAGGCGGCTGCTGAAAAAGGCTGGATTGACGAAAAGAAAATTGTGTGCGAAAATATGATTGCAATTAAAAGGGCAGGTGCGGATATCATCATCACATACCACGCACTTGATGTTGCAAAATGGATTGACGAATTTTACAAATAGGGAAGTGCTTTTATGAATACAACTCAAAGCGAAAAACTCTACGCACAGGCTCTTGACTTTATGCCGGGCGGTGTGAACAGTCCCGTCCGTGCGTGTCGTTCAGTCGGAAGAACTCCGCTTTTTATCGACCACGCAGAGGGTTCAAAAATTTATGATGTTGACGGAAACGAGTTTATCGACTATATCTGTTCATGGGGACCGAATATCCTCGGTCACAAACAGCCCGATGTTATCAAGGCCGTGACTTCTGCCTGTCAGAACGGACTTACATTCGGTGCGTGTCACAGCGGAGAAATTGAACTTGCCGAGCTTATCCGCAAAAATATGCCGCCAATTGAAATGCTCCGTCTTGTAAATTCAGGCACAGAGGCGGTTATGAGTGCAATCCGTGTCGCAAGAGGATTTACAAAAAGAGATAAAATCGTAAAATTTGAGGGTTGTTACCACGGCCATTCCGACGGCTTGCTTGTAAAGGGCGGTTCGGGACTGTTGACAAATTCAATTCCGAACAGCGCCGGCGTGCCGAAAGGCTACACGGATACAACTCTCCTTGCAAAATATAACGATGAAGAATCCGTACAACAGCTTTTTGATAACTGCGGTGATGAAATTGCCTGTGTAATTGTTGAGCCTTGTGCCGCAAATATGGGTGTTGTTCCGCCAAAAGAGGGATTTTTAAAATTCCTGCGTGAAATCACCGAAAAGCACGGCTCACTTCTTATTTTTGATGAGGTAATCACGGGATTCAGACTTTCACTCGGCGGTGCTCAAAAGCTTTACGGAGTAAAGCCCGACCTTACAACCCTCGGTAAAATCGTGGGCGGAGGAATGCCGCTTGCAGTTTACGGCGGACGAAAAGAGATTATGGAGTGCGTTGCACCTCTCGGCTCTGTATATCAGGCAGGCACACTTTCGGGAAATCCCGTAGCGGTAAGTGCAGGTATTACAACACTTAAAATTCTTGAAAAGAATGAAGATAAAATCTATCCCGAGCTTGAACGCAAGTCTGCAAAGATTGAAAACGCAATGAAGAACGCAGGACTTAATGTGAACCGTGTGGGTTCGATTATGACGGCATTCTTTACAGACAAAAAGGTTGTTGACTATGACACGGCAACCACAGCCGACACAAAGCGTTATGCAGAATATTACAATCATCTGCTTGAAAACGGAATTTATGCCGCACCGTCACAGTTTGAGGCGATGTTTGTTTCATTTGCACACACTGATGATGATATTGAAAAAACCTGTCAGATTGTTGAAAGTTTCAAATAAAATCCAATATAAACAAGAAAAGTCACCGACATAAAATCGGTGACTTTTTTGTTTGTAATCTATCAGATGTAGTACATAGGAATGTTGTGTTCAATTTCATTGTTCTTGATGTACTCGTCACAAAGCTGTGCAAGTGTAATACTTTCGGCATATTGCTGAAGATATGACGACATCTTCGACCAAAGGCTGTTGTCGATAAGTCTTATCATAACATCATCATCGCCCTGAGTATTAAAGTAAACATTGCTCAGCACATTTGCGTCAAGTGCGTTTATGATATCTTTGAATGTAATCTCTTTAAGGTCTTTTGCGATAACATAACCGCCGTTTGAACCCTTCTGACCTCGCACAAGTCCTGCCGAACTGAGTGATGAGAGAATCTGTTCAAGATACTTTTTAGATATATTTTGCCGTTTGGCGATTTCGGGAGTTGTTACCGCATTGCCGTTGAGTGAGTGTGACGCAATGTCAATAATAGCGATAATTCCGAATTCCACCTTTGTTGAAATCTTCAATTTTAGCATCTCCTTTCCATGCGTTTTGTTTGCTGAAAGAGTATATAATAATGGTAACAGTTTTGAATTCAAAAATCAATACCTACTAAACAAATATGCATTGTAGGAAATAATGGAATTACGGCAAATTTTGAAGAAAAATTGTGCAACAGGTAAAATCTGACTAAACCTATTGAAATACTATGATTAATGAAGTATAATCTACCTATATCAATCGAAGCCGTCAGACAAAATCTTACAGACGGTCTTACACAAAAGGTTGGTTGTATGAAATTAAGGGGTTGGTGATATTATGGAGTTTAACACCGCATTACTTCACAAGGGTTTTAACGGTGAAAAGGCCTTTGGCTCAACTTTAACTCCCATTTATCAGGTCAGTGCATTTTCGCACGGCTCTGCCGAACAGCTTGAAAAGGTGTTCAACAACAGAGCTCCCGGCTACGCCTACTCTCGAATAGGCAATCCCACGGTAACATCTTTCGAGAACAGAATTGCTTCCCTTGAAAACGGTGTCGGTGCGGTTGCGTGTTCATCAGGTATGGCAGCCGTTACGATGGCACTCCTGAACATTCTTGAATCAGGTGACGAGGTAATCGCAAGCGCAGGTCTTTTTGGAGGAACAATTGATTTGTTCGGAGATCTTGAGCCTTTCGGAATTGTTACACGATATGTAAACAAAGTGACAGCCGAGGAGATTGAACCTCTCATAAACGAAAAAACAAAAGCAGTCTTTGCCGAGCTTATCGGCAATCCCGGACTTGAAATTGCCGATCTTGACGCTGTATCAGAGCTTGTTCACTCACACGGTGTTCCGCTCATTATCGACAGCACAACGGCAACTCCGTATCTTATTCAGCCGTTTGAACACGGTGCAGACATCGTGGTTCATTCCTCGTCAAAGTACATTAACGGCGGCGGAAATTCAATCAGCGGTATAATCGTTGACAGTGGCAATTTTGAATGGAATACGGAAAGATACAAAGGTCTTGCAGAGTACAAAAAATTCGGTCAGCTTGCATATGTTGCAAAGCTGAGAAACGGTATCTGGCGAAACATAGGCTGTTGCCTCGCACCGTTCAATGCTTTTATGAACTCTGTCGGACTTGAAACACTCGGACTTCGTATGGAACGCCTTTGTTACAATGCTTTGGAACTTGCAAAGTTCTTTGAAACACAGGACGGAATCGAAGTCAACTATCCCGCTCTTGAAACTTCTCCTTATTACAGCCTTTGTCAAAAGCTGTTGAAAGGAAAAGGCGGTGCAATTCTCACAATCAGGGCAGGAAGTAAAGAGAGAGCATTTAAGCTTATCAACAATTTGAAGTATGCAACAAATGCAACAAATATAGGCGACACAAGAACACTTGTAATTCATCCGTCAAGCACAATTTATGCTCACGGAACAGAAGAACAAAAGAGAAACGCAGGCGTGTTTGAGGACACAATAAGAATCAGCGTCGGCATTGAAGATATTGAGGATTTAAAGTCTGATTTCAAACAGGCTATTGACAGTATAAATGTGAATGAATCGGAGGAGTAAGAGAAATGGCAGTTGATTATGCTACACTTAAAAAGGGCGGCTTTATGCGCCAGAAACAGAAAAATAACTTTTCGCTCAGGCTCAGAGTTGTAGGCGGCAACCTCACAGCTAAACAGCTTGCGAAAATTGCCGAAGTTTCGGAAAATTACGGTGACGGTTATGTTCACCTCACATCAAGACAGAGTGTTGAAATTCCTTTTGTAAAGCTTGATGATGTTGAGGCAGTTAAGGACGCACTTGCCGAGGGCGATGTTGAACCCGGTGTTTGCGGTCCGAGAGTAAGAACAATCACAGCCTGTCAGGGTGCGGCAATCTGTCCAAGCGGTTGTATTGATACATACGCTCTTGCAAAGGAACTTGACGACAGATATTTTGCAAAGGAACTTCCTCACAAGTTCAAGTTCGGCATAACAGGCTGTCAGAACAACTGCCTTAAAGCTGAGGAAAACGATGTCGGTATCAAGGGCGGAATCAAGGTTTCATGGAAAGAGGACGCTTGTATCGGCTGCGGAGTTTGCGTGAAGGCTTGCCGTCAGGGTGCAATCACTCTTGAGGACGGAAAAATCTCCGTTGACAATTCAAAGTGTAACTACTGCGGCAGATGCTACAAGGCTTGCCCGACAGGTGCTTGGGACACAATTCGCGGCTACATTGTTTCATTCGGCGGGCTTTTCGGTAACTCAATCAACAAGGGTGAAACAATCATTCCGTTCATCGAAAATAAAGAAAAACTTATGGAAATCTGCGATGCCGCTCTTAACTTCTTTGCAGAAAACGCAAAGCCGAGCGAACGCTTTAAGTTCACAATTGACAGAGTAGGCAGAGAGAAATTTGAACAGAGAATTTTGGAGGTTTACAATGGCTGATTTTGTAATTGACGATACAGTAGATATTACCGATGTGGTATGCCCGACAACTTTTGTAAAGGCAAAGGTTGCTCTTGAAGAACTTGACGAAGGTCAGATTCTTTCAATCAAGATGAATGACGGCGAGCCTGTTCAGAATGTTCCGAGAAGTATTAAAGAAGAAGGACACAAAATTCTTAAGCTTATCGACAACGAGGACGGTACATATGACCTGATTGTTGAAAAGGTTGGTGATTAAATGCCGCAGAGAGTAAGCAAAGACAATTTTCAGAGCGAAGTTCTTTCAGCCGATACACTTGTGCTTGCGGATTTTTATTCCGACAGCTGTATCCCTTGCAAAAGACTTTCACCCGTACTCTTTGAACTTGAAAAAGAGTATGAAGGCAAGCTGAAAATTGCAAAGATAAATGTTAATTTTGATTCCGAGCTTGCATCGGAATATGAAGTACAGGCAGCACCAACACTTGTTTTCTTCAAAAACGGTGAAGAAAAGGAAAGACTCAGAGGTGCGGTCAAGAAATCAGAAATCATCGAAGTGACAGAAAAACTTATTAAGGAGTAATTGTTATGACAATCACAGTTGCAGGAAACAAAAAGGAAGTTGCAGACAATCTTACAGTAGCACAGCTCATCGTTGACGAGAATGTTGAAACACCTGAGTATGTAACCGTTACAATCAATGACGAATTCGTTAAGAGCGGTACATTTGAAGAAACAACCTTAAAGGACGGCGATGTTGTAGAGTTCCTTTACTTTATGGGAGGCGGTCAGTAATGGCATTTTCAAACGAACAGCTTGAAAGATATTCAAGACACATTATTCTTAAAGAGGTCGGTGCAAAGGGACAGAAAAAGCTCCTCAACGCAAAGGTTCTCATTATCGGTGCCGGCGGACTCGGTGCTCCTGCCGCAATGTATCTTGCCGCCGCTGGTGTAGGTACAATCGGCATTGCAGATGCAGACGAGGTTGACCTCTCAAATCTTCAAAGACAGATTATCCACTCAACACAGGATATCGGCAAGCCGAAGGTTGAGTCGGCAAAGGAAACAATGGAGGCTATCAACCCTGATGTTACCGTAAAGACATACCACACATTCGTTACAAGCGAAAACATTCTTGACCTTGTAAAAGAGTATGACTTCATCATTGACGGTACAGATAACTTCCCCGCAAAGTTCCTTATCAACGATGCCTGCGTAATGGCTAAAAAGCCTTTCTCACATGCCGGAATCATCAGATTCAAAGGTCAGCTTATGACATATGTACCGGGTGAAGGTCCTTGTTACCGTTGTGTATTCAAGAACCCACCGCCAATGGGCGGTGTAATCGGCAGTTTACAGGCAATGGAAGCTATCAAGTACATCATCGGTCAGGGCGAGTTGCTCACAGGCTATCTTCTTACATATGACGCACTCAAGATGGAGTTCCGCAAGGTAAAACTTCCGAGTGACACACACAATTGCGCAGTCTGCGGTGATCACCCGACAATCACAGAACTTATCGACTACGAACAGGCAGAATGTGACGGTGTTCATTTATGATAAAACTTACAAAAAGCGATTTTGAAAAAATACTCGCTCATGCTGTAAAGGAACTTCCCGATGAGGCTTGCGGCCTTATTGCAGGAACAGTTGAGGACGGTAACAAGGAGATTAAAAAGGTTTATCTCCTTACAAATATCGACCATTCAAACGAACATTTTTCGCTTGATCCAAAGGAACAGCTTGAGGCAATTAAAGATATGAGAAAGAACGGATTTGTTCCTCTCGGCAACTGGCATTCACATCCCGAATCGCCGTCAAGACCTTCCGATGAGGACAAAAGACTTGCCTTTGACAGCAAAGCAAGCTATATGATTCTTTCACTTATGGACAGAGAAAATCCCGTTCTCAATTCATTCAAAATTACGGGAGATACAGCAGAAAAGGAAGGGCTTGTTATAGAGTAAAGGAGGGAAATTATGTACGACATCGTGATTATCGGCAGCGGTTCTGCAGGACTTTCCGCCGCAATTTATGCACAGCGTGAAAACCTTAAAGCGGTTGTGGTTGAAAAGGAGTTTATGGGTACGGGACAAATTGCCGAGAGCGAAAGAGTAGATAATTACCCCGGACTTTACGGTGAAACAGGCTTTGACCTCGGAGAAAAGTTCAGAACTCACGCCGAAAAACTCGGTGCTGAATTTGTTGAGGGAGAGGTTACCAAAGTTGAAAGAGTAAACGGTAACTTCTCCGTAAACATTGACGGCGGTGAAAGTCTTGAAACAAAAACCGTAATCTATGCGGCAGGCACTCAGCGCAGAAAGCTTGGTGTAAAAGGCGAAAAGGAATTTTCGGGTAACGGAGTTTCATATTGTGCGGTGTGTGATGCGGCTTTCTATAAGGATAAAATCACCGTGGTAACAGGCGGCGGTGACACCGCTTTGGGTGACGCACTTCTGCTTTCAAGATTCTGCAAAAAGGTTTATCTTGTTCACAGAAGGGATTCTTTCAGAGCAGGCAGAGACTTACAGAACAGAGTGTTTGCCACGGAAAATATTGAAGTTCTTACAAATGCAACGGTATCTGAAATTAACGGAGATACAAAGGTGACTTCGGTCACACTTTTACAAAACGGAGAAGAAAAACAGCTTGATTGCAACGGTGTTTTCGTTGCAGTCGGAAGTGTTCCCGATACAAAACCTCTTGCAAATCTTGTGAAAACCGACAAGAGTGGCTACATCGTTGCCGATGAAAGCGGAAAAACCTCCGCAGACGGAATTTTTGCAGGCGGTGACATCAGAACAAAAGCACTTCGTCAAGTCGTAACAGCCGTATCTGACGGTGCAAACTGTGTGATTTCGGCAGAAAAATATCTTGACGAAAAACAATAACGGCAAGGGAGTGAAATCCTATGAAAACAGAAAAAATAAGCACCGATGTCCTCATTATAGGCGGCGGAACGGCGGGCTGTTATGCGGCTCTGACCATTTCCGAAAATTCGGACAAAAAGGTTCTTATCTGTGAAAAAGCACACATCAAAAGAAGCGGTTGTCTTGCCGCAGGTGTAAACGCTCTTAACGCATACATTGTTGAGGGCAGAAAACCGCAGGACTATGTTGACTACGCAAAAAAGGACGCTGATGGGATTGTCAGAGAGGATTTGCTCCTTACCATGTCCGAAAAGCTCAACGAGGTAACCGACAGACTCGAAAAACTCGGGCTTGTAATTTTAAAGGACGAGAACGGAAAGTATGTCACACGAGGCAATCGAAACCTTAAAATCAACGGTGAAAACATAAAGCCGATTCTTGCGGATGCAGTCGAAAAGGCAAAGAATGTAACCGTTCTCAACCGTATCAATATTTTTGATTACTCGGTCAAGGACAACAAAATCAACGGTGCATTTGGATTTGGCATTGAAAGCGGAATTTTCTACACAATCGAAGCAAAGGCTGTCATAATTGCCACAGGCGGTGCGGCAGGACTTTACAAGCCGAACAACCCCGGATTTTCCCGTCACAAGATGTGGTATCCGCCCTTTAACACAGGCGCAGGCTACGCAATGGGAATCAGAGCCGGTGCAGAGATGACAACCTTTGAAATGCGTTTTATCGCACTCAGATGTAAGGACACAATCGCTCCCACGGGAACACTTGCACAGGGTGTAGGCGCAAAGCAGATAAATTCACTCGGCGAGGTTTATGAAACAAAGTACGGACTTACAACTTCCGAAAGAGTTTACGGTACGGTAAATGAAAATCAGGAGGGCAGAGGTCCTTGCTACCTCAGAACAGAGGGCATCACAGCCGAACAGGACGAATCACTTTTAAAAGCCTATCTCAATATGGCACCTTCGCAGACAATCAAGTGGATTGAAAGCGGAAGGAATCCTTCACAGCAGAATGTTGAAATTGAGGGAACAGAGCCGTACATCGTAGGCGGTCACACGGCAAGCGGTTACTGGGTTGACACAGACAGAGCAACCACAATTGACGGACTTTTTGCAGGCGGTGATGTTGCAGGCGGTTGCCCGCAGAAGTATGTTACGGGCGCTCTTGCAGAGGGTGAAATTGCAGGACTTTCAGCAGTTAAGTATATTGACAGCAAAGAAAGCTTTGAGAAAATCAGCGATGAAGATACAAATTCTCACCTCAAAGAAACCGAGAAATATCTCACAGACCGTCATTCGCTCTATACCACAGAACAGCTTGAGGAGGCAATGCAGACGGTTATGGACAGCTACGCAGGCGGTATAAAAACAAACTACCGTTTCAACGAAAAACAGCTTGACATTGCCGACTACAAAATCAGACAGCTTGAAACTCTCACAGATGACCTCTATGCAGAAGATTTTCAGGAGCTTATGTACATCTACGAGCTTAAAGAAAGGCTTACGGTCTGCAAAAGCGTAATCGCTCACCTCAGAGCGAGAAAGGAAACACGCTGGCACAGTTTTGCCGAAAACCTTGACTATCCCGAAAAGGACGACAAGAACTTTAACAAGTATGTTAATTCCCGTCTTGAAAACGGCGAAATAAAAATTATTATTCGTGACCTTGTAACGGGAGGTGAAAAGTATGAGCATAGTAATTGACAAGTCCAAGTGCATAGGCTGCAAAAAATGTCGCAATGTTTGCCCCGGAAGTCTTATCAAGACTGACGAAAACGGCAAAGCGTACATCAAATATCCCAAAGATTGCTGGGGTTGCACCTCATGTATCAAGGAATGTCCCGCATATGCAATCAGCTTTTTCCTCGGTTCCGACATCGGCGGTATGGGCAGTAAGGTTCACACCGAAAAGAACGGAGATATCCTCTCGTGGTTAATTGAAAAGCCGCAGGGCGAGGTCATTAAGATTGACATAAATCAAAAAGAATCAAACAAATACTAAGGAAACACTTTGTAAGTATTTCCGTGAAAAGGAGATAAGGTATGAGTCAGCTTTCACATTTAGATGAGCTTGAAGCAGAAGCTATATACATAATCAGAGAAGTTGCGGCAGAGTGCGAAAAGCCTGTTATGCTCTACTCAATAGGCAAGGACAGCTCAGTTATGCTCCACCTCGCAATGAAGGCGTTTTATCCCGAAAAACCGCCGTTCCCGTTCCTTCACATTGACACAACATGGAAGTTCAAAGATATGATAAAGTTCCGTGATGACACAGCAAAGAAACTCGGAATTGAAATGCTCGTTTACACCAACGAAGAAGGTGTTAAAAAAGGCATCAACCCGTTTGATCACGGTGCGGCTTACACAGATATTATGAAAACACAGGCTCTCAAACAGGCTCTCAACAAGTACGGCTTTACTGCGGCATTCGGCGGCGGCAGACGAGATGAGGAGAAGTCAAGAGCCAAGGAGAGAATTTTCTCTTTCAGAAATAAAGCACAGGCATGGGATCCTAAGAACCAGCGCCCCGAGATGTGGAAACTCTACAACACAAAAATCAACAAGGGCGAAAGCATCCGTGTGTTCCCAATTTCAAACTGGACAGAAAAAGACATCTGGCAGTACATTCAGAGAGAAAAGATTGACATTGTTCCGCTTTACTTTGCGGCAAAAAGACCTGTTGTATATCGTGACGGCAATATCATTATGGTTGATGACGATCGTTTTCCACTCAAAGAGGGCGAAGTACCCGAAATGAAATCTGTTCGTTTCAGAACTCTCGGCTGTTATCCTCTTACAGGCGGCATAGAGTCAACTGCAACAACTCTTGACGAAATTATTGACGAAACCCTCAGCTCCGTTTCATCGGAGCGTACCTCCAGAGTAATCGACAACGAGGCACAGGGCAGCATGGAACGCAGAAAAAGGGAGGGTTACTTCTAATGAAAGGTTTACTTAAATTTATTACCTGCGGTAGTGTTGATGACGGTAAATCAACACTCATAGGTCATATTCTTTATGACGCAAAGCTTATTTATGCCGATCAGGAAAAGGCTCTTGAGCTTGACAGTAAGGTCGGAAGTCGCAGCGGTGACATCGACTATTCACTTCTTCTTGACGGCCTTATGGCTGAGCGTGAGCAGGGTATCACAATTGATGTTGCGTATCGTTACTTCACAACCGACAACCGCAGTTTCATCGTTGCCGACACACCCGGCCATGAGGAATATACAAGAAACATGGCTGTAGGCGCATCTTTTGCAGACCTTGCAGTTATCCTCATTGACGCATCACAGGGTGTTCTTGTTCAGACAAGACGACACGCAAGAATCTGTAAGCTTATGGGTATAAGACATTTTGTCTTTGCCGTTAATAAGATGGATTTGGTAAAGTACAGTCAGTCACGCTTTGACGAAATCGTAAAGCAGATTGAAGAACTCAAAAACGAACTTTCACTTGACGATATCTACATTATTCCGCTTTCTGCAACAGAGGGCGACAATGTTACTGTAAAATCCGAGAACATTCCGTGGTACAACGGTGTTCCGCTCCTTCAGTATCTTGAAACTGTTGATGTTGATTCTTCGGAGGAGGAAGAAGGATTCTATCTTCCTGTTCAGAGAGTTTGCCGTCCCGACCACACATTCAGAGGTTTTCAGGGACAGATTGAGTCGGGCAGTATCAGCGTAGGCGATGAAATCGTAACACTCCCGAGCAATGAAAAGGCTCATGTAAAGCAGATTCTTATGACAGATAAGGATGTTAAAACTGCTTTCAAGGGACAGCCTGTTACAATCACACTTGACAAGGAAGTTGATGTATCCCGTGGTTGCGTAATCACAAAGGACACAAATCTTGCACCTTATCAGGAACTCACAGCCTCAATCCTTTGGATGGATGACGAACAGCTTACAGCAGGCAAGGACTACCTTGTAAAACTCGGCACAAAGACCATTTCGGGTATCGTTTCCGAAATCAAGTACGCTGTTGATGTAAATACAGGCGAGCATATTCCTGCCGATTCACTCACAAAGAACGGAATTGCAGTCTGCACAATTCTGCTTGCAGAGCCGATTGTAGCCGACCTTTTCTCAAAGCATAAAACACTCGGTGAGCTTATTCTGATTGACCGTGTGTCAAATATGACTTCAGCGTGCGGTGTTGTTGATTCGGTTGAAGAAAAAGCTGATGATGCAAAGAAGGCATCATTCGTACTTGGTTCACTTGAGGCAAGAGGCGACATCTTTGAAGAATTCTACTATGACACTTCAAGCCTTAATGTTCTCAAATATCAGCCTGTTAAGGAAACCTACACAAAGGGTGACACAATTCCTGTTGAGGGCGAAAGCTACAAGTATCCCGACAGCTTTGATATCATAGTTCTTCGTGACAGCGTTGCCGTAAAGGTTCGTGACCGCAAGATTACCGATATCATTCCTACATCGGAGTACAATTATGACGGTGTTCCTGTTGTGAACGGCAGAGGCTTTGAGGTTCTTGCCGACAGCAACGAAAAAATTCAGCAGTTCCTTTCTGAGTATTCAAAGCTTGACAACATCAACGATGCAGATTTCTTTGCAAAGTGGGTTAAGTTTGATACCTACAGAAAAATTGCAATTCAAAACAGATAACAAGATTCATTCATTTTATAACTCATTCGCAGAGGGCATTGTCATTTGGCAATGCCCTTTGTGATTTTATGACTTTCTTGCCGAAAAACTGACCTTACTGCCAAATTGTTGCATTTTTATTTTGAGTTCTGTATAGTGTACTCAACAAATAAATTTTAAGGAGTGCTTACAAATGAGCAAAACAGCGGCAGCATTAATCACATTTTTTCTCGGAGAACTCGGTGTTCACAGATTTATGACAGGCAAAATCGGAACAGGTATCATCTGGCTTTTGACTTGCGGTGTTTTCGGAATAGGTTGGCTTGTTGACTTTATTATGGTTCTCACAGGCAAGTTTACGGACAAGAACGGCAATGTCTGGGGCAACAACTGATTCAGAGGTATTTACTATGGCATTTGGCGTGAAAGTAAAAAATATCAAAACAAAGAATACATACTCGATTGAAAGCTTATACGACGCAATTAAGGACAAGAATTTTACGGCAGGAACTCCTTCGCTTACAAAGCACGGAATGGCTACCGTAATAACATTTCCGGCACTTGACAGTCAAAATCAGGTGTGGATTATGAAAAGCGGTTTCGGCAAGGAATCGCAGAAGTTTTCAATTCAGAAATCCAACGAGGCAGGAATGGACAATGTTGCAAAAAATGCGGCAATTGATTCCATAACAGGCGGCCTTTTCAGCCTTGGCGGAATGGTTGGCGAGAACACCAAAAAGTGCGAAAAGCTTGTTGACGCAACCGCAAAAGAACTTTCGGAAATGAATCTGTAATCAAAGTCGGCACGATTTTCGTGTCGATTTTTTTCTTGCCAAAAACAGTTTTTGATTGTACAATATAGTCGGGAGGGGAGAGTATGTTTTTTACCGATTATTATAATTCTCCGATTGGAAACATCACAATGGCATCGGACGGCGAGAGCCTCTGCGGTTTGTGGTTTGACGGACAAAAGTATTTTGCGTCAACCGTAAAAGGTGAAACAGAGGATAAAATTCTCCCCGTTTTTCAACAGACCAAGGAATGGCTTGACATATATTTTTCGGGCAACGAACCCGATTTTATGCCAAAGCTGACGCTTGACGGCTCAGAATTTCGCAAAGCGGTGTGGGATATCCTTCAGACAATTCCCTACGGCTCTGTTATGACCTACGGTGAAATTGCAAAAATTTTGGCAAAACAGCGTGGCATTTCGAGAATGTCTGCACAGGCAGTCGGCGGTGCTGTGGGACACAATCCCGTTTCGATAATTGTGCCGTGTCACCGTGTTGTGGGTACAAACGGAAACCTTACGGGCTATGCGGGTGGCATAGATAAAAAAATCAGCCTTCTCAAAATTGAAAAGACTGATATGTCAAAAATGTTTGTTCCAAAAAAGAATTAAACAATATTATTAATTAACCAACCCGTGGTTATCGCAAGTCTGTCATCCGACAGGCTTGTTTCAATTTTACCGCCGTTTTTTTCGGCAAGATTTTTCAAAGTTTTATACGCAAAGCTGTGGTGCAGAACATTGTTCTGTGCCTTTTTTATTTCATTTTCAATCGGAAAACTTACGCAACAAAAGAGAAATCCCGCTCTCGTTTCGGCTTTTAGGGTGACAATCTGTTCACCGTCACCGCAAAATTCCTTCACATTTTCAAACGCAATGTCAATCATATTGTTGAACAAAACGCATATTTCAAGGTTGTCGGCAGGTACATTTGCAAGCGAACCTTCAAATGTGATTTTAACATTTTTATCCGCATTTTTCTGCTTGTCGCTTAAAATTGCATCTGTTAAGTCGTTGCCTGTGTTGTACAAAATCCGGAACGAACCGATTATTTCACGGTCATACTTTTGCAAAAGCGGTGAGATTTCATCGTATTTTCCATTGCTTATGAGCGAATTCAATCCGATTGACAGGTCATTGTAATCGTGCCTGATTTTTCTCAGTTCATATCCCGAAGTCGTAATGCTCTTGTAGTAATTAATCTGTGCGTTTAGTTGCCTTTCGTAGATGTCATTTTCATGCATATACTGACTCTTTTTTATCTGATTGTACAAGAGAATCGGTATCGAAAACGAGAACACAATCGACACAATCAAGGTCAGAATTTTGAGCGCAATCGTTCTGTAGTCAGATGACGGAATTATGTAGTATGTACCGAAAGTCGCCATACTTCCGCCGAGATACAGAAAAATCAATATCATAATTATTGTCGGTTTGGTAATTGACTCAACCACAAGCTTTGTATTGATTTTCAGCGGACTTGACAGCAGTACGAATATTCCCAGAACAATCAGATTTGAAATAAGACTGAAAACAGTTGAACTTTGTGAAGTTAATTCTATTTGGAAAATCGAACATAGCAGTTCGTGAATTGCTGAAATGAAAAATGTCAATCCCGAAAAGAACAGCGATGAAAATATCAACATAAGCTTTTTGCTGTATCCCAATGCAACGGAAATAAATGTCAGAGCGACAAAATGTATGAAAGGCACAAACCCAAGTTTGGTGTTTTCGTTCATGGGTATAGTTGCAATCGGCGTCAGCATAATCACAAAAAATGACAGAACAAAATAAAGTTTGTATTTTGTGATTGTAAAAATTTTTGAAGTAAAGTAAAGAACTGCGATGAGTCCCACTACAAGCTCCGCATAGCTGTAAAATAGCATAAATTATAACCTCACATAATTTTTCTCAAGAAAGTTCATGTATGATGTCTGAAAGGATTTTTGATAATTTTTGCTGAGATAAGCCGATTCTCCGTTACTCAAATATACCGTGTCAGAGGAATATGATTGTATGTAGTGAAGATTTACCACAAACGCACGATGAGTTTTTACGAAACAATACTTTGGAAGAAGCTTTGTAACTCCCGAAAGAGTTTTTGAACAATGCATAATCGTATCTTTTAAATGAATGTTTGAATACTTTCCGTCTGCCTCAATAAAGCAGATTTCATTCGAGTTAATCTTCTCAAGCTTTTTGTTTTGAAGTAGTGTAATCGGATAATTGGCATCTACAATTCTGACATAATCATCAAGTGCCTTAAAAAGTTTTGACTTGTCAATCGGTTTCAGAAGAAATCTGAATGTGTTCACTTCAAACGCATCAATCATAAAGTGGGGATAAGATGTCAGAAAAATTATGCATGAAAGCACATTGCGTTTTCTGAGTTCCCTTGCAACGGTCAGTCCGTCTGTACTGCCAAGTTGATAATCAAGAACGATTATGTCGTAATCTTTTTCTGAATTCAAAAGTTCTTCTCCGTTTTCAAATTCATCAATATCAACAGTAATTCGATTCTCCTTTGCGTGTTCTAAAATCAGTTTTTTAACTTCTTCGGTTACATATTTATCGTCATCACACAAAGCCGCAAACACATCTTCACCCTCTTACTCCCGCAAACTAATGTCTTGCTCCAGACTATATTTATTTTGCCTTTTTCATCTGTTATTGTAGGTTTAACAACAGAATAAAGGGGGAGCAAAAAGTGTTTGGTACTTTTTTCAAATGGCTTTTCGGTTGGCTCTGATGCCTGAAAAATAAAGGGCAATCGTTTGATTGCTTTTTATTTGCAAAGTAATTTTACTCCCGAAAACAGCACTTTTGCTCCTGTTCGTTTTAATTCTTTTACACAATAAATTATAATATTTCTGCATCATATTGTCAATATATGGCATTGCCGTTGTGGAAATTTATTATATTACTTTTTTATGCTGCGTATTGTATTCCTTTCACTCCCCAAAACCGCCCTTTTACTCCAAACTATATTTATTTTCGACTTTGGATGTTATAAAATGTAAACAGAGATTTTTATTGAAATCTTGTTTATCAATTTAACAGTAAGTGCATAATTTGACAAGCATTTAACTTAGTCGCCCCTGCTTTGCGTTTTGCAGAACAGGGGCGGCGCTTTTTATATTTGCTGTTACTGAATAACAACCACATTGCGGTATTAATTAAGCATAAAAACAGCGGACATTCCGAATTAACGGAGTGTCCGCTGTTGTGCTTATTATGATTTGATTTATAAGTTATCAATCAAAGAAACCAAGACCTCTTAATGCATTGATGAATCGTTTCATATAGTCAAGCGAGGTAACGGGCCATACAAATCCCATTCTGTAAAGAACCTGCATTGTATATGCGTTGCTCTTGCCGACTGTGAATGTCTTTTGACCGTGAGCCATGTTCTGGTATGCGATCATACTTGAAAGAATTTTTGCCTTTTCGGGATCTTGTTCGGCTCTGTCGAGTGCAATCATGTACTCCTCATACTCAGCACCCTCCGAATGAAGTCCGATTTTGTTCATCTCGGTGTAGAGATCGCCCATAATGAGAGTATGGTTATTGAACGGGTGGAATACCGTGCAATCTTTCGGAGTTTGTGCAAGCAGAAGAATTGCCTTTGCCACAAAATCAATCGGAGAAAGCTCAAACGGCATTTCCATTGCCTCATAGGGATATTTGCCGATGAGGAGCGTTGATTTGAGTCTGCCCATAAATGTGTTGGTGGTGAAGTTAATTTGATATTCACCGTCGCTGTTTCTTGCGGCAAGTGTGCCTACACGCATAATTTTTGCGTTAAAGCCCTTTGAAACTTCTTCAAGAATTGCCCTTTCTGCAAGGAACTTTGACAGGGTGTACTTTGAACCCTCATGCTGACCAAAGTAAAGCTGATTTTCTTTGAGCTTGTCAACAGGTCCTTGTTCGCCTACAAACATACCGCCGACGCTCATTGTTGACACATGAACAAGTCTTGCATTTGCCTTTTTGCAGAAATCAAGCACATTGAGAGTACCGTAGAGGTTTACATCTTCAATGTCAGTACCTTTTGAGAAGTGCTTAACATTTGCGGCACAGTTGATGACCGTGTCAATGTCCTTATCAAGGAATTTATCAAATGATTCACGGTTTGTAACATCACCGCTGATAACAACAACTCTGTCGGGGTATCTTTCTTTCAAACTTTCTTCAAAGTAGTAATAGTAGATTGAGTTCATTCTGTTTTCGGCAGGATTGTTGTTCTTGTCACGAATCATGCAGTAAACCTTGCCATTGTACTTGTGAAGAAGTTCGTAGAGAATGTGTACTCCGAGGAAACCTGCAGGGCCTGTCAAAAGAACATTGCCGAGTTCCTGAAGTTCACCGTTTTTGAATGTGTCAATATTATTCTTTTCAAGAACTTTGTTGACATTTGTATAATCATAATTCGAAAGGTTTTCAAGGTCATCTTCGGTTGAATTATCCTTGCTCACGAACTTTGCAAGAGTCTGCGGAGTCGGATTTGCAAAGATGTCGCTGTATGCAACCTCAATGTTTTTCTTTGATGCGGAAATTACAATTCTCGTTGCGGTAAGCGATGTACCGCCGAGATCAAAGAAGTTATCGTCTGCAAATACATTGTCAAGTTCAAGAATCTCTGCAAAGATGTCGCAGAATGTTTTTTCAAGCTCATTCTTCGGCAACTGACCGTTTTCGGATTTATTGCTCTTAGGTTCGGGAAGAACCTTTGTGTTGACCTTGCCGTTTGGTGTGAGAGGCATTTCGTCAAGCTGAACATACGCACTCGGAACCATATAATCCGTGAGAGTTTTTGCAAGCTCAGACTTGATTCCATCGGGATCAAGCTGTCTGTCGGCTGTGTAGTAAACGCAGATTGCGTCAGCCTTGCCGACCTTTCTTATGAGAGCAATTCCGCTCTTGATTCCGTCAATTGCGGTCAGACACTTTTCAATTTCGCCGAGTTCAATTCTCAAGCCCCTCAGCTTAACCTGATTGTCGGTTCTGCCGAGGATAATAACATCGCCGTCTGCTGTCCATTTTGCATAGTCGCCCGAACGGTAGGTGCGTTCACTGTTGAATTCGATGAATGCCTTTGCAGTCTGTTCGGGAAGTTTGTTGTAGCCGAGTGCCACACCGCATCCCTGAATGAGAAGTTCACCCACAACTCCGATTGGAAGAAGGTTATTGTCTGAGTCAACAATATATTCCGTGTAGTTGCGTAACGGCTTGCCGATTGAAATTTCGTCTGCATTTGTAAGGTTCTTTGCGTTTGAAGAAACCGTGATTTCAGTCGGTCCGTAGGTGTTGATTATGGTTGCGTTTGTCTTTTCACGCAGTACCTTTAAAAGCTTGTCGGGATACTTTTCACCGCCGGAGAGAATAACCTTGCAGTTTGCCATTGCCTCTGCAAATTCGTCAAGTTCCATATACTGCAAAAGTCTTGACGGGGTAGAGTTGAATGCGTCAACATTGTTTTCTTTGAAGAATTTTGCAAGTGACATCGGGTTTACCGTCTGTTCATCGCTTGCAAAAACGAGTGTAATACCGTTGCAGAGTGACAGCATAGTTTCCTTGAGCGACATATCAAAGCTGATTGTAGTTACAGAGCCGTAAGCGTGGCAGTTGTCAACAACCTCTTTGACCTGAATATTTGCGTCGCTGTATGCAAGGTAGTTTGCAATGCCGATGTGGCGGAGCATAACGCCCTTTGGCTTGCCTGTTGAACCCGAAGTGTAGATGAGATACGCAAGGTCGTCAGGCTGTACATCAACATTCGGGTTATTATCATTATTGCCCGAAAGAAGTTCGGAAACATCAACCGTGCGGTCATATTCGCCAAGCAGTTTGCCCTCTGTAATTACAAAGTCTGCATCGCTGTCCTCAATGATACTGTCAATTCGCTCCTTCGGATAGTCGGGACATGACGGAATAAACGCACCGCCTGCCTTGAGAATACCGAGAAGTGATATGAAGAATTTTGAAGTTCTTTCAAGCAGAATGAGAACTTTTCCGCCCTTTTCAAGACCTTTTTCAATGAGTGAGTTTGCCGTGATATTTGCAAGTCGGTCAAGCTCTTTGTAGGTCAGTTTGCCGTCACAAGCTGAAAGTGCAATTCTGTCGGGAGTTTTTGCAACCTGCTCCTCAAACATTTTGTGAAGAATCTTTGTGCCGACGGGGGCAATTTCGGTTGACTTAAAGCTTTCAAGCTGAGAGAGTGCGACATCGTCAAGAAGTGAAACCTTTCTGATTTTGCCGTTTGGATTTTCAATAATATGTTCAACAGCGCAGAGAACAGAATTTGCAAGCGTTCTCATAAGTTCACCGCTGTAAAGTGCGTCATTGTACTGAACCACAACGCTCGGTTTGCCCTCGTAATCCTCAATGTGAATGGCTGTTTTAAACTTTGCCGTGTTCATTTCCAGGTAATCACGGTCAACCGCTTTGCCGTCAATTTCAAGGTTATCAACAACACCAAGCTGATATTCGTACATAATGTTCGGCGCATAGCCGTATTTTGCACAAAGCTGTGCATAGGGATAAATTTCGTTTTCGATTGAGTCCGTGAAAACAGCCTTGCTCTTTTCAACAAATTCAAGTGAAGTGATGTCCTCAACTTCAATGCCGAGTGCAAGAGTCTTTACAAACATACCAAAGCAGTTTGTAAGTCGCATATCACTTCTGCCGTTGCTGATTGTGCTGATGTAAACATTTCTGCTGTTCACAAATCTTGAAACAGCGTAAAATGTGCCTGCAAGGAAAAGGTGTGCGGGAGTGACTCCGTGTTGTGAACAGAAGTTTTCAACCTTTGCCATATCAACGGGAACTGCCTGTGACGCAAGGTTGCCGTCCTCTGCGTGACCTCTGAGGTCTGCCGTAATTTCACTTGCAGACTCGAAATTCTTCATCATATTGTCAAAGAATTTTTCTGCATTTTTGAATTCGTCACCGTTTTCAGCCTTGATTTCATCTTCCACATAATCAAAGTAGGTGTAGTTTTCAGGCTCAATACTACCGCCCTCATACAGGGCTTTAAGCTGTTCAAAGAAAAGTGCAACGGACGCACCGTCAAAGATAAGGTGGTGGAAGTCCGAAAGCAGATATACTGCTTTTTCGGTTTCAACAATCGAGATTCTGAACAACGGCGCTTTCATAAGATTGTGTGGCTTTACAAAATCTTTTTTGTAGCTTTCAAGTTGTTCTTCCGTAAGCTTTTCAACGGGAACATTCGGTTCTGCAGAGTCAACATATGTCTGCTCAATATCATCATTTTCAAGTGAAAGGTGAGTCATAATATATGGATGAGCCTTGATTACCTTTACAACGCAGTCGTCAAGCTTTTGAGCATCGACTGATTTTGAAAATGTGAGTATTGAAGGAATATTGTAGAGTGTGCTGTACGGATTTTTCATACAGTCAATGTACACGCCAAGCTGAGTTTTTGAGAGGGGATAGAGAGCCTTGTGTTCTTTCTTTTCCTCTTTTTCGGCAGTCTGCGGTTTTGCCGCATCGCTGAACATGAATTCTTGAAGTTCGTCCTCAATTGAAAGAACCGAACAGCCCTTCATCATCTTTTTAACCTGTGCCTCAAAGCCGAATGCCTTGTTGAGTTCAACCGCAAGTTTGATAACCGAAAGGGAAGTCATGCCTGCATTGATGAGATTTTCCGAAATATCAAAATCGTTGTGACCGATGATTTTTTCTACAATATCTGAAATTTTCTTTTCAAGGAATGTGAGTTCCCTCGGAGCGGAATTTTTCTTTTTGGAAGATTCCGCCTTGATTTCGGGAAGTTTACGCTTGTCAACCTTGCCGTTTACATTGAGCGGGATTTTGTCAATCTGCATTGTTGCGGCAGGAACCATATACGGCGGTTTGTGTTCAAGAATAAATTCATTGAGTTTCTGAATATCAATTTTTCTGTCGGCAACGATGTATGCGTTAATGCATTGTCCGCCGCCCTCAAGTTTCTTTGCAATTACTGCTGTGTTTGTAATGCCGTCATATTTGCGGATAATTTTGTCAACCTAGGAAAGCTCAATGCGGAATCCTCTGATTTTAACCTGACCGTCATTTCGTCCGATAAAATCAACTTTGCCGTCATCTGTAAAACGAACGATGTCACCTGTGTGATAAAGTCTTTCATAGCCTTTTTCATTGCAATACGGGTTCTTTTCATATGCTTTTGCAGTCTGTTCGGGACGGTTGAGATAGCCTCTTGAAACCTGCTGACCTGATGCGCAGAGTTCGCCCAAAGCGCCTGTGGGAAGTCGTCTGCCGTATTTGTCGATGACATAAAGCTTGATGTTGTCAAGAGCCTTGCCGACAGGAATTCTGTGATAGAGTTTGTCAACGGTTTGTGTGGTAATGTAAACGGTACATTCTGTCGGACAGTAGCCGTTGATGAGTTCAAAATTCTTTGGTGGTTCAAGCGGAACAAGTCTTTCACCGCCTGTAAGAAGATATTTGAGTGAATGGTTGTCAATTTCGGTTGCAAACTGTCTTGCAACCTGTGTTGTCATAAATGCGTGGGTAATCCCGTTTTCTTCAAAATATCTGTTCAGCTTTACAAGGTCAAGTCTGATGTCCTCCTCAATGATGTGAAGTTCGGCACCGCCGATAAGTGCGGGGTACATTTCACTAAGGCAGGCATCAAAGCCGTAGCTTGCATATGCCGAAATAACGCTGTGTTCGCCAATGTTAAAGTTTCTGATGTGGAAATCGCAGAATGAGCGCACATTTTTGTGTTCAAGCATTGCGCCCTTTGGTGTGCCTGTTGAACCCGAAGTGTAGATAAGGATAAACAAATCATCTGGTGACGGTTTTGTAAGCATCTCGTCTGATTTCGGAAGATTTGGGATATCCTTTGTAAGAAGAATATCGCCGTTGTAATCGGGCAAAAGGTCAAGCAGATTTTCATCTGCAATAAGAAGTTTTGCGTTTGCATCCTTAATCATAAACTGAAGTCTTTCGGGTGGATAAGACGGATCGAGCGGCTGATATGCCGCACCCGATTTCAGCACACCGATTGACGCAATCGGCATATATTCGCATCTCGGAATAAGGATTGAAACAACTTCTTCTTTGCCTATGCCTTTTGAGTGAACATAGCCTGCGATTCTGTCTGTAATCTCGTCAATCTCGGCATAGGTGAACTTCTTTTCTTTATATACAACTGCCGTTTTATCGGGAGTTTTTTTGCATTGCTCCTCAAACAAATCAACAACAGTCTTGCTGTCATCAAACGGAGCTTCCGTTTTGTTGAAGTTATTAAGCTCTGCAAGCTGATTTTCGTTTACAAGCTCAACCTCGCAGAGTTTTGACTTTTCAAGGAACTGCTCAACAATCTTTAAAAAGCTGTCGGCAAATGAACGGATAGTTTCCTCTTTGAATAAATCGTTTCTGTATTCAAAACGCAAATCAAAATTTGTTTCTGATTCGAATACCATAACATTAAGTTTAGAAATGGCACTTTTTAACGGGACTAGCTTCAACTTGAGCGTCTGACCGCCGATTTTAAATGTATTAAATATGTCAGCCTGATAAGCCAGCATAATGTCAGCAGAAAGGTCATAGTCGGGTGCAAGTTTCATGAACGGATACCAGTCGTTTGCGACTGTTTCCTTTATGCTTTTGCGAACTTTTTTAAGGTAGTCCGAAACGGTGCCTTCTTCGTCAATGTTTGCATGAACGGGAAGTGTGCGAACCATCATGCCGACTGTGTTTTTAAGTCGCTTGTCAAATCTTCCGTGAGTAACTGTGCATACCGTTGTTTCACTCTGATTTGTAAACTTTGAAATTGCGTATTCATATGCACCGAGGAAAACTGTGTATGGAGTGATTTGGTTTGCTAAAGCAAAATTGCGAACATTTTCAACGGAGAATTTGCCGTCTGTGGATAATTCAAAAGAACCGTTCGGTTTGTCCTCAACCTCCGGATCTTCCGCAAAATCTTCCGTGATTTCTGTCTTTGATTCAACAGCCGAAAAAATGTTATCGTAATATTCCTTTGACTTTTTATAATCTTCGGTTTCTTCAAGCTTTTCTTCAAAAACAGAGAGGTTAAGCTGAGAAAACTTTTCGGGTTCAAGTTCTTTTCCGTCATATGCAAGTGCAATGTCATTGCAGATAACCGAAACAGATGTGCCGTCGGAGATTATGTGGTGAAAGTCCATTGCAAACATAGATTTGTCACCGCATTCAAAAATTGCAAATCTGAACAGAATATCTTTTTCAAGTTCAAACGGCTTGACAAAATCTTTGCCTGCCTGTTCAAGGTTATCAACCTGTACAACAGGAATGTCAAAATCAACGCTGTCACGAAGTTTCGTCATCGGACTTCCTGTTGAATTGTCGATGAAAATTTTCATAGCAGGGTGATTGTCAACGGTTTTTCTTACGGCATTTATCAACCTGTCGGTATCAAGACTGCCCTTGTCAAAAACATAGGTGCAGGGAATGTTGTACATTGTGCCTTTTGGATTTTGCATACATGAGAGATAAATGCCCATCTGGCTCGGTGTAAGCGGATAAAGCTCTCGCTTTTCTTCCTTGCACATATCAAGCAACTTTTTTGAATTTCTCATTTTATATTTCAACTCCGTTTGCTAAAGTTTAATAATTGTGCGGTTGAAACCAAGCGCCCTTGAATACTCAACCTTATCCGAAATCGCCTTCACAACTGTGAGAGGACTCATCTCAAATTCCTTATCGTCATTGAGCGGATCAAATTCGTCACCGTTGTCACGAACAGATATAATTGTTTCTTTTTTATCGGCAAAAATTCTGATGTCGATGTCTGCAAACTTCTTTTTACCTTCCATTCTTTCAGTGCAGTTTGCCGCCATTTCTTCAACAGCAACGGCAATTCTGTTTGCACGGCTTTCTTCAATTCCGTTCTTTGAAAGGAAAGAGGAGAGGTAGAGTGAAACACCTGCCGCATTTTCCTTTGTTCCCTTGAATGAAAGGGCAAGAAGCTCGTTGTCCTCGGTTTCTTCAAGAAGGTAGAAGTTTTTATACTTTCCGCCCGATTTTCTTTTTTCGGCAAGGTCAATGAAATAAACCACAATAAGTGTTCCTACCTGTGCAACAACAAGTGAGAACCACACACCCATAATTCCGAAGAATTTCGAGAGAATGAGTGCTGACGGAATGAGAATTACAATTCCGTTGATTATTGAAATTGCGGTTGAAATCGCCCTTTTTTGTGTTGCCATTTAGTAGTAAAGCAACAAGAACGAGAATGAAAGTCCGGGGAATGAGAGTGCGTTGATTCTCAAAGCCGGAACTGTGTTTGCAATGTCTGTGGGTGAAGTGATTCCGAAAAAATTAATTATCGGTTCGGGTGCTACCCAAATGAAAATCATAATAACAACGCTTGAAATTGCAAGAACCTTTGCGGCTCTGCGAAATGCATAGCGTACACCGTCATAGTCCTTTTCACCAAGACAAACTCCGATAATCGGAATCATTGTTTGACTTGCACCCGTGATGAACATTGACATAAAAATCTGACTTGACGAACATACAGAGTATGAAACCATGCCTGCACTTCCGCCTGTACTCTGAATAATTGTGTTGAGAAACAGCATTTTAACTGTTATCAGCATTGTGCCTAATGCTCCCGAAAGTCCGATTGTAACCATTTTGCCGAGAAACTTAAAGAACTGAACGGGATTTCTGAGAATTGAAAAGTCAAAGTGCAGTGTGCTTTTCTTCATGATGAAGTGCGTTGACATCAGCACGAATCCTACCGCATAGCCTGTTACGGTCGCAATTGATGAGCCTGCAATGCCCATTTTAAAAGTACCCATAAACAGAAAATCAAGTCCCAAATTTACAACATTTGCAACAATTACAATGTTTGACGCAAACTTAGGTCTTGCGTCTGCTCTTACAAAGTGAATTGAACACATCAGCAAAAGATAAATCGGTGTGCCGATTATGAACGGAACATAGTATTGATACAACAGCGATTTAAGTTCTGCATCTTTTGTAAGTAACGAACTTATCGAGTCTGCAAGCGGTAACTGAATTGCCATAAAAATTACGCTGAGTGCGATAAGTACGATAAATGTTGAAGTGAAAACACGATTAGCCTGCTTTTCATCACGCCTGCCCTTTGCAAATGAAATTATTGAGGATGCGCCGAGTCCGAAAAGTATTGTAATCGAAAAGTAAAACTGCGAAATAGGGGACATAAGATTGATTGCCGCAAGTGAATTCTTGCCGAGAAGATTGCCTGCAATAATCGAGTCCACAATCATCGCAATGTTTGTTGCCATAGCCGTCAGAACTGTCGGAAGAAAATATTCCGTATATTTTTTGTTGACGGTAACGGCATTTCTGCCAAGTGTGGTACTGCTCATTTTAACTCCTTATGCCTGTTCAATATCGAGGTAGTCAGCCATTCCTGTCATTGAGAACAGCTCCATAATTGTGTTGCTTACATTAACAATTTTAAGGTTTCCGCCCTTGCTTTTGAGATTTTTATAAAGTGCAAGAACAACTCTGAGTCCCGAACTTGAAATGTACTCAAGGTCTTTAAGGTTGAGTGTTACGGTTTCAACCTCATCAAAATCAATGCTCTTTGCCTCGTCATCAAACTGCGGCGCTGTCATTGTGTCAAGACGACCTTTGAGTGTGATAATAACATTCTGATTGCTTATAGCCTTACTGATTTCCATAGTTAGTTCCTCCGATAATTTTATTCTTAATTTCAATCTTTCAACATTTCCATTATAGTGTCAATACCGTGACAAAATACTGACAATCGGATTATTATAACCTGATTTTGGAAACATTGTATTATTTGGTTTTGAATTTTGAGTGATGAATAATTGATTTTTTGAATTAGAAATTCTTTGTGATTGTAAGAATATTTTTGCCGTTTGTCCTTTTGTAAGAAAGAGTGTCGGAAAGTTTCTTTGTCATAAAAATTCCCAAGCCGCCGATGTTTCGTTCCTCAAGCGGAGCGTGAATGTTCGGCTCTGCCATTTCAAGCGGATTGAAATTTTTTCCGCTGTCAATGAATTTTACGACAATGCTGCCAGAAAGTGTAATGACCTCAATTTCAGCCTTGCCGACATTTTCGCCATAGGCGTAATTGCAGATGTTTATGAACACTTCCTCACAAATCAGTTCAAGCTCAAAAACAAGCTTACTGTCTGCATTTTCACCAAGCTTTTTTGTCACAAATTCTATAACATTCGGCAGATTTTCCTTAACGGCATCAACACAAATGATTGCCATAATTCTCACTCACTTTCAAAACACCTGTTTCAACATAATACACAGTTTTACACAGGCACTTAATCATAAAAATTATACAACATTTTAAAAAAGAAATCTATAAAATTTGAAAAAATTATTGCTAAATTGTAAATAAATTTTACTTTATTGCTTTATCTATTGGTTAAAAAGTAAACCGTGCAGAACAAGAACTTGTTTTGCACGGTTTTGTGATTTTATTTACTTTTCTCAATTTCTTTATTAATTTCATCAAGTGACAATCCATTGGGAAAGTTCTTCTGAGATTGTTCACGCAATAATTTAAATGCTTGCAATGCACTTTCTTTTGTAATGTTCTGTTTTGAAAATGTAGTTTCAGTGGAATCTTTTCTTTCAAACATAATAAACCTCAAATCAAGAAAATAATTACAGACCATGCAATCATAACAAGGCAAAAGCCGAATATTTCAAGTCGACTGCCAAAGTAAAAATCGCCTGAACTTTTGCGTTCTTTTACTGCTGTTGAAATTGTAAGAATCATAGAAATAATGCTGTCGGGTATGAGTATGGCAGACACGGCAATTTTAATCGGCAAACTGAGCCTGAAAAATACAGTAAGAATCATTGTGCCGACTGTGATTATAATTCCGACAATAAGCAGAATTGTAAGAGCAAAACTGCTCTTTGTCATTATGCTTTGTTTGTCCGATGATTTGTGCCTGTTTATGTTTCTCATTTTTTACTCCGATATTTTTATTATCAATATTATAAAACCTAAAAAATCCGAAATCAACAACTGCTTGAATATAGTTTTAAATTTGGCATTACTAACAAAGAAACGGGCGGAGTTTTGTTGCACTTTACCTTTTTGAAAAAATGGCTGCAAATTAAGGTAATATATTGTTTACTTTTGCCGACTTAAATATTATAATAAAAGGCATGTTTGCAAAGTATATCTGCAATATTTTGCAGAAAATTTAATTAAAAGTATGGAGTTAAAAATGGGTGGGAAAAATTTAATAAAATCTAACCGAAAGGTTATTCTTGAGGGAATGCGTGACGGTATTCCGATAGGACTCGGCTATCTTGCCGTTTCGTTTTCACTTGGCATTGCCGCAAAAACTGCGGGACTTAATGCGTTTCAAAGTTTTCTTGCAAGCCTTTTGTGCAACGCATCGGCAGGCGAATATTCGGGCTTTACCGTAATTGCTGCTGATTCGTCATATTTCGTAATTGCACTTGCAACCCTTGTTGCCAACGCAAGATATCTTCTTATGAGTTGTGCGTTAAGTCAGCGCATTTCAAAGGACACTTCGATTATCCACAGGTTGTTGCTCGGATTTTTTGTTACCGATGAATTTTTCGGAATTTCAATTTCACGGTCGGGCAAGCTGAATCCTTTCTATACCTACGGCGCAATCCTCATAGGTTGCCCATGTTGGGCATTTGGCAGTATGCTCGGCACAATTGCAGGCAATCTGTTGCCGCTTCGTATTGTCAGCGCTCTGAGCGTTGCATTATTCGGAATGTTCCTTGCAATCATCGTTCCGCCGTCAAGAAAGAACAAAACACTTCTCGGAATTGTACTTGTCAGCTTTGCGGCAAGTTTTGCATTTGCATATCTTCCCGTCATCAATCAGATTGACGAGGGTACACGCACAATTATTCTTACAATCGTAATTTCGGCAGCGGCAGCATTGTTGTTCCCTGTCAAGGAGGAGGAAACCGAAAATGTCGCATAATCCCTACATATACATACTCATCATGGCGGCTGTAACATTCGCAATTCGTGTTCTTCCGCTCACACTCGTTAAAAAACAGTTTACAAACACATTTGTGCGTTCGTTTCTTTACTATGTGCCGTATGTAACGCTTTCGGTAATGACATTTCCGGCAATAATCAACGCAACTCACAGCCCGATTGCAGGCATTGTAGCCTTTGCGGCAGGTCTTGTGGCGGCATGGTTCAACGCAGGACTTTTCAAGGTTTCATGCGTATGTTGTGCGGTTGTGTTCATTCTTGAATTCTTTGTGTGACATTTTTGATGCATAGTCTGTTGTTTAATTAGTTTGGAAAGTTTTGATTAACTGAAAGGATTTTTAAAATGAAGTTTTTGCATATTTCGGATTTGCATATTGGAAAATATGTGAACGGTTACAAAATGCTTGACGATCAACGCTATATGCTTGAGCGGATTGTTGAGATTATAAAAGACAAAAATCCCGATGCTTTGCTGATTGCAGGAGATATTTATGACAAGTCCTTGCCGTCTGCCGAGGCGGTTGAACTGTTCGACAACTTTATGACTGAAATTGCAGGACTTCACAGTAAAATAGGATTGAAAACATTTGTAATCAGTGGCAATCACGATTCACCCGAGAGAATCGGCTATTTCAACAAGCTGATTGAACTCAATGGAATTTATACCGACGGTGTGTTTGAAGGCGTTGCAAGGAAAAATACCGTTGAATGTGACGGCGAAAAGGTGAATATTTTCTCATTGCCGTTTATCCGCCCGTCATTTGTGCGCAAGGCTTACCCCGAAGAATCGGCAAAAATTACCGACTATACAACTGCTGTCAAAGTTGTGTTTGAACACTCTGACATCAATCCCGATGAAACCAATATTTTGATTGCTCACCAGTTTGTAACGGGGAGTGAAACCTCGGGTTCGGAGTCAAGCCTCGGTACGCTTGATAATGTTGAACCGTATGTTTTTGAACCGTTTGATTATGTTGCACTCGGCCATATTCACGGCAAGCAGATTATGGGCAAAAACAAAAATATTGCCTATTGCGGTTCGCCGATAAAATATTCAAAAACGGAATGCCGTAACAAAAAATGTGTGATTTTCGGCGAACTTTTAAACGGAAAATTAAAGCTTGAAGAAATCCCCGTAAAGCCGTTGCATGATATGAGAATCATAAAAGGAACTCTGCGTGAACTCGTAGAAAACCCGATATCCGACACATATAACGACAAAATGGATGATTATGTTTTTGCCGAACTGACGGATGAAAATCCCGTTACCAATGCATTTTCAACACTTGAAAATATTTATCCCAACATTATGGGGCTTGAATATGTCAACAGAAAAAAGAGCTTTGAAATGAATCCCGAAATGTACGGCAAAACAGAGGGTAAGAGCAATATTGAACTATTTTCGGACTTCTATAAAATGCAGAACGGAAAAGAGATTGAACCCGAATCCGTAAAGATTATTGAGAGAATTTTCAAGGAAATCGGAGGTGTGAACGATGAAACCGATTAAGCTGAAAATGAGTGCTTTCGGACCGTATGCCGATGTTGAAACGGTCGATTTTTCGGCATTTGACGGCAAAGGACTTTTCCTCATAACAGGCACAACAGGTGCAGGCAAAACAACCATTTTTGACGCAATCTGCTTTGCACTTTTCGGCGAAACAAGCGGTTCTTCACGAAACGGTGAAATGCTCCGCAGTAACTTTGCAAAGCCGCTCACACGAACCTATGTCGAACTTGATTTTGAACACAGGGGAAAAGGCTACCACATCATCAGAACCACCTCGAATGAGGTCGCCAAAAAGCGTGGCACAGGCAGTAAAATTGAAGGTGCATCCGCAGAACTTACCGGTGATGACATTACAACTCCGCTCACAAAAACGGGCGAGGTCAATAATAAAATCAGCGAAATTATCGGCTTGAAATGCGATGAATACCGCCAAATTGCAATGCTTGCACAGGGCGAATTCAAAAAATTTATTGAGTCGGGAAGTGAAAAACGAAGCGAGATTTTTCGCAAAATTTTTCACACGGACATCTACAAAGAATTTCAGGACAGGCTGAAAACAGAGTCAGCCGAAAAGGTTGAAGAAAAGAAAAAGGTTTGCGAACTTATTAAGTCAAAAACCTCTGCCGTTGAAATTCCCGATGATGAAAACTTTGATGAAATCAGAGAAAAAATCAGTCTCTATACAGACAGAACAGACCTTACGGTAATTGACATTGAGCAATTCCTTTTGCATCTTTCCATACTTTCCGAGATGCAGAAAAATGGTAATGCAGAAATTGACAAAAAGCGAAAAGAGCTTGAAAAGACAATTCTTGAAGAAGAAAAGAAAAAGGCTCTTGCAGTTGAAATTAACAATAAATTCGATATTCTTGATGCCGAAAAACTCCGCCTTGAACAGCTTTTACAGAGCAAACCGCACTATGATGAAATGCTCAAAAAAGCCGAGAGTGACGAAAAGATACTGCACTCAGTAAAGCCAAAATATGACAACTTTGCCGAGTCACGGAAAAGATATGATTCGGCACTCAAAAACTGTAAAAATGCGGAAATAAGCAGAAAATCTGCCGAAGAAAATTTGAAATTAAAACAGAATGTTTTTGACGAGAAAAAGTCGCTTGAGGGCAAAATCTCAACGCTTAACGAAGAATCGGGAAAACTCCGTGCAAAGGAAGATATTTACAGAAAATATTTTAATCTCACGGCAAATTTGAATGTCTATGAATCAACTCTGAAAAATTCCGAAAAAGAAATTTCAGACAACAGAAAATCTTATTCCGATACTGAAAATCTAAAGGCAAAAGCGGAAAAATTCATCTCCGAAAACAGCGACACAGAGCAGAAAATTTTCGATGCCAAGAGCAAAATAACTGTCTTAAAAGACAAATCGGTCAAGACTGAAAAGCTATCTGCAGAATATGAAAATCTCGGAAAAATCAATGCAAATTTAACAAAGGCAAAAGCCGAATGTGCCGACCTTGCAAAGTCGGCAACGGCACTCAATAACGAGTACAACACTCAGCACAATATCTATATAATGAATATGGCGGGTGTGCTTGCCGATGCACTCGAAGATGAAAAGCCGTGTCCCGTGTGCGGTTCTCTGCATCATCCTAATCCCGCAAAACACAGCGAAAATGCACCCGACAAGGATGCACTTGACGCTTTGAAAGCAAGGTGCGAAGTTGCGGAAAGTGCCGTTCATAAAAAATCAAATGAGGTTACAAGGCTTGAAACGGAATCAGAATCCGCAAAAGCAAATGTTACGGAATTTGCGACCACACTTGAGGTTGATGCCGAAACACTTTCAGCTGAATTGATTTCTCAGCTTTTATCGGAACAAAAGGAGCAATTGA
>CACXYD010000007.1 GCA_902771755.1 uncultured Ruminococcus sp.
CTTTGTCTTTTTTGCAAAAACAACGGGAACATTAAAATACTGAGCCGCAAGACAGGCAATGCCGATTCCCGATGCCTCAATTGTAAGAATTTTTGTTATGTTCTCATCTTTGAAAAGTCTGTAAAATTCCTTACCGAGTTCACACACAAAATTAACATCAATCTGATGATTGAGAAAGCTGTCAACCTTTAACACATTGTCAGCACCAATATGTCCGTCTTTAAGAATTCTGTCCTCTAAAAGTTTCATATCAATCTCTTTTCTGAAAATAAAATAGTAACAAACAATACGATAAATTATACTACAAAGATTTGCACATTTCAATTGATTTTGTGATATTTCATTCTTTATTTTGCGTATATTCCGAAAAATTTAAATTCCGGCACAAAAAAGGCAGTCGTGATAGAGCGACTGCCTTTGGTGGTTTAAACTTCAATATTTTTAATTGAATCGAATTCGTCCATAATTTCTTTTGACGGCTTTTTGGAAAGAAGGGAAACAACAACATTCACAATAAGTGCAAGTCCGAAACCTACAACAAGTGAATAAAGATTTGTTGTGGCATAAAGTGTCTGACCGTTTACAAGCGGAATGTAGTCCCAGATGATAACTGTCAGAGCGCCTGTTGCCATACCGCTGATTGCGCCCGAAAGTGTTGAGCGTTTCCAGAAAAGTGCCAACAGGACAACAGGTCCGAATGCCGAACCGAATCCTGCCCATGCATCCGAAACAAGTCCCATAATGCTTGATTTAGGATTAAGTGCAATGAAGAATGCGATTATTGCAACAACTACAACTGCAATTTTGCCAACCCAAAGCGAACTCTTTTCGCTTGCATCTTTTTTGATAGCGCCTTTGTAAAGATCCTCCGAAACAGCCGATGCAGTAACAAGAAGCTGACTGTCCGCTGTTGACATAATTGCGGCAAGAATTCCGCAGAGGAAGATACCGCCGATGAAGATAAGCACACCGTTGCCTGAGAAAAGCTGCTGAATTGTTCTGATGAATACAGATTCGCTTGTTGCATCATCAAGCTGTGCTGTAAGATAGCCTCTTGCAATAAGACCGATAAGGCATGATGCCGCAAGCGAGATGATTACCCAAACAACAGCAATTTTTCTTGATTTCTTGATTTCTTCGTTGCTCTTTACAGCCATGAATCTAACGAGAATATGCGGCATACCGAAGTAACCGAGTCCCCATGCAAGGTTTGAAATAATCGAAACTGCCGAAACAGGAGTTCCGTCACCGTTCACGAAGAAGTTAAGAAACTGTGCAGGCTGTTCAACACCCTTTGCGGCAAGTGCAGAACTGAAGCTTGTGTCAAATGTGAGAATTGCATATGCAAGAACGGGAACCGAAAGGATTGCAACGAGCATCATAAGTCCCTGAATGAGGTCGGTTGTACAAACCGCTTTGAAACCGCCCATAAATGTATATACAAGAATTACTACTGCGGCAATAATAAGACCGATAACATAAACCTGATTGTAGTTATCGTCACCCTTTGTGCTGTCCGAAAAGAGTGTTGCAAAAAGCTTTGCGCCCGAACTGAATGCCGATGCTGTGTAAACCGTGAAGAAAACAGCAATGATTGATGCCGAAACAATCTTGATTATGTTTTTGTGGTCACGGTAACGGTTCTTGAAAAAGCTCGGAATTGTGAGCGAGTTGCCTGCCACAATTGTGTATTTACGAAGTCTTGCCGAAACAATGTACCAGTTGAGAATTGTGCCGATGAGAAGTCCCACGGCAATCCATGCCTCACCTGTACCTGCAAGGTACACCGCACCCGGAAGTCCCATCAAGAGCCAACCGCTCATATCCGATGCCTGTGCCGACATTGCGGCTGTCCAACTGCCGAGGTTTCTGCCACCGAGGAAGTAGTCCTCATTGTTCTTGTTGCCCTTTGAACAAACAAAGCCGATTACGATCATAAGAATCATATAGGCTATAAACGCACAAAGAACTATTATGTTGTTTGTTGTCATTATGCCCCTCCTGAAATTAAATTTATAAATCAAATACCCTTTAATTCTACCAAAAATGAATAAATAAATCAAGTGAATTGCAGTTTTTAGGGCTTTTACGCAGATATTTTGTGCATTTGTGAAAATTCAGGTGTGCAATTTTGCATATATTTACATATAAAACATCTTTTATGTGCATTTCTAGGGGGATTTTGTGTTGAATTGCCGGGATATTTGTATTGATTTGAAGAATCAAAAGTATTATAATTATGTTGATTGCAAATTGACCGTAAAAGGTATGTGGAGAGATAGAAATGAATATGGTAAAAAGAACATGGGCAGAGATTTCACTCAATGCAATTGAGCATAATTATAATGTAATAAGAAACAAGGTGGCAGACGATACAAAGGTCTGCTGTGTTATAAAGGCTGACGGCTACGGTCACGGTGCCGTTGAACTTTCGCAGATTTACGAAAAACTCGGGGCAGATTTTTTTGCTGTTTCAAATATTGACGAGGGTATCGAAATCAGAAAGGGCGGTTCAAAACTGCCTATCGTGATTCTCGGTTACACTCCCGTTTCAGAGGCAAAAAATCTTGCAAACTATGATATTTCTCAGGCTGTTTTTTCACTTGAGTATGCAAAGGAACTTTCTAAAAAATGTGTTGAAGATGATTGCATCTGCAAAATGCACATCAAGGTTGACTCGGGAATGTCAAGAATCGGCTTTATGTGTCAGGAATTTCCGAGAGATGAATATTCTATTGAAAAAATTTGCGAGGCTTGTTGTCTGCCGAATCTTGAGGTTGAGGGACTTTTCACCCATTTTTGTGTGTCTGATGAAGATGCCGAGGGCAGAGAGTTTACAAACAAGCAGTATGAAAACTTTATTCATGTGCGTGACAGCCTTAAAAAGCGTGGCGTTGAGATTAGCGTTGTACATTGCTCAAACAGCGGTGCAATTGAAGATTATCCCGAAACCTGTTGCGATATGGTAAGGGCGGGTATTATCCTCTACGGACTTGCTCCGTCATCAAAGCTTGCCGACAGACTTGACCTTGTTCCTGCAATGACTCTTAAAACAGTTGTCGCTTTTGTAAAAGAGGTTCAAAAGGGTGCAACAATTTCTTACGGCAGAACCTTTACAGCCGATAAGAAGATGAAAATTGCAACCGTTCCAATCGGATACGCTGACGGATTCATCAGACAGAACGCAAAAGACGGCTATATGATGATAAACGGAAAGAAAGCCAAAATTGTGGGCAGAATATGTATGGATCAGACAATGCTTGATGTCACCGACATTGAAGATGTTAAGACAGGTGACGAGGTTGTCGTATTCGGTACAGGCGAAAACGGCGAGCCTACTGCAGATTCACTTGCCGAAAATACAGGAACTATAAACTACGAAACCGTCTGTCTTGTCGGAAAGCGTGTTCCGAGAATTTACATTAAAGACGGAAAAATTGAGAATGTGATGTATAAATTATGAGATTACTTGTTGTTGACGGAAACAGTATTGTAAACCGTGCGTTTTACGGAATAAGACCGCTCACTACAAAGGACGGTCAGTTCACAAACGCAATCTACGGATTTCTTACGATGCTGTACAAAATTAAAAACGAAGAAAATCCCGATGCCGTGGCGATTGCCTTTGACCTGAAAACTCCGACATTCAGACACAAGGCTTATGCAGGCTACAAGGCAACACGAAAAGGTATGCCCGAGGAGCTTGCCTCACAAATGGAACCTTTGAAAAAACTCCTCACACTTTTAGGCTACAAGCTTGTGACCTGTGAGGGCTTTGAGGCTGACGATATTCTCGGTACACTTGCCAAGGCTTGTGAAGAAAACGGAAACGAGTGCGTTATTGCAACAGGTGACCGTGACAGCCTTCAGCTTGTGTCGGACAAAACAAGCGTTCACCTTTGTTCAAACAAACAGGACATACTCTACACTCCCGAAAAAATTCTTGAAACTTACGGTGTAACTCCAAAGGAACTTATCGAAATCAAGGCTATTCAGGGCGATACTTCCGATAATATCCCGGGTGTTGCGGGAATCGGTCCAAAGGGTGCGGGTGACCTCATCCAAAGATACCACACGGTTGAGTATATCTATGACCACCTTGATGAACTTGAAATCAAGGACGGTGTGCGCAAAAAACTGACTGCATCAAAGGAAAATGCAATTCTCAGCCGTATGCTCGGTGAAATAAACTGCAACGCTCCTGTTGACACAAATGTCGAAAATTATGTTGTAGATATGAAAGATGCCGATGAATGCGCAAGATTTATGGCAAAACTTGAGCTGTTTTCTTTAATAGAAAAATACGGCATCAAGGCTGACAAAAACGCAAAGCCTAAAGAAGTTGAGAAAAAATCGCTTGAAGTTGTGTCTGATTTTGACGGAAACGAACTTTTAAAAAATGTTAAGTCAGAGAAAAAACTCTATCTCAACTTTGAAATTGAGAATAAAGAATTAAAATCCTTTGCCGTACTTTCTGACGGCAAGGTGTATATAAGCACGGACGAAGAACTTTTTGTTAAGTTTATTGCCGACAATGAACTTGAAAAGTACACAAGAAACATCAAAACACTCTACGCTTATGCTGACGAGAAAAATATTGATGTTGAAAACATTGTGTTTGACATTGAACTTGCGGCATATCTGATTGAACCGTCATCAAAGGATTATTCGGACAAAAATCTTTGTGCCACTTACGAAATCACTCTGCCTGTCTGCGATGATGAGCAGAATGAAAAATACGAGGCATTTGCCTGTTACGCTGAGTTGTGCGAAAAGCTCGGTGATAAAATCAAGGCTCACGGTCAGGAAAAGCTGTTGAGCGAAATTGAAATTCCGCTTGCAAAGGTGCTTGCAAGAATGGAAAATATCGGTGTCTGCGTTGACCGACAGGGCATTGAAAGCTACGGTGAAATGCTCTCGGCGCAGATTAAGGAACTTGAAACCGCTATTTACGAAAGTGCCGGCTGTGAGTTTAACATCAACTCTCCAAAACAGCTTGGCGTGGTTCTGTTTGAAAATCTCGGACTTCCCTGCAAAAAGAAAACAAAGAGCGGTTACAGCACAAATGCTGAGGTTCTTGAAAGCTTGAGGTATGAACACCCCGTTGTTGAAATGGTGCTGAGATACAGAACGCTCTCAAAGCTGAATTCAACCTACTGCGAAGGACTTTTAAAAGTTATCGCAGATGACGGAAGAATCCATTCAAACTTCAATCAGACAGAAACAAGAACGGGTAGAATCAGTTCAACAGAGCCGAATCTCCAGAATATCCCCGTAAGAACCGAACTTGGCAGAGAGATGAGAAAGTTTTTCTGCGCAAGAGAGGGCTGGGTGCTTGTTGATGCCGACTATTCGCAGATTGAACTCCGTGTGCTTGCACACATTTCGGGTGACGAAAATATGATTAAAGCGTTCAAGGATAACGAAGATATCCACGCAATCACAGCGTCACAGGTGTTCAATATGCCGCTTGATATGGTAACTCCGATTATGAGAAGCCGTGCAAAGGCGGTTAACTTTGGCATTGTTTACGGAATCGGTGCATTTTCGCTTGCAAAGGATATCGGTGTTTCAAACAAAGAGGCAAAGCACTATATTGAAAGCTACCTCGCCCATTACAGCGGTGTTGACAGCTACATGAAAAATGTTGTTGAAAAGGCAAACGCTGACGGGTATGTTGAAACTATGTTCGGCAGAAGAAGAAATCTTCCCGAACTCACCTCGGGCAAGCATATGCTCCGTGCATTTGGCGAGAGAGTGGCAAGAAATATGCCCATTCAGGGTACAGCCGCTGACATTATAAAGATTGCAATGATTAAGGTTGATGAGCGAATGAAAGCCGAAAATCTCCGTGCAAGACTTGTACTGCAGGTTCACGATGAACTTATTGTTGAAGCTCCGCAGGATGAGAGCATGAGAGTTGCTCTTATCGTTCAGGAAGAAATGGAAAACGCAGTTAAAATGAGCGTTCCGCTCACAGCTGATGCGGCAATCGGAAGGACTTGGTATGATGCAAAAGGATAACAGAACGATTGCCTTTGTCTGCACAGGCAACACCTGTCGCAGTCCTATGGCAGAGGCAATTTTTAATGATATGGCAGAGAAAAACGGTGTTGATGTCAGGGCTGAAAGCTTTGGTATTGCGACCTCAACGGGACTTCCCGTGTCGGAAAATTCCGTGATCGCCTGTAAGGAAATCGGAATTGACCTTTCGGGCAAAACTTCAACAGCCGTAGCTGATGCCGATATTGAAAAATACGAAAAATTTTACTGTATGTCGCAAAGTCACGCAAAAATGCTGACGCAGTTTTTCCTTGTACCGCCCGAAAAAATTGCCGTACTCGGTGTAAGCGATCCCTACGGCGGCAACATTGATGTGTACAGACATTGCCGTGATGAAATTGTTAATTCTGTAAAGGAAATATTAAAAGCGTATGAAAATTGACAGAATGACCGAAAATCAGCTTGAGGCGGTTGCACAGCTTGAACAGCGATGCTTTTCGCATCCGTGGTCGTTTAACAGCCTTGAAGAAGAACTGAACAATGAGACCTCGCTGTTTTTTACCGCAACGGAAGACGATGCCGTTGTCGGTTACATAGGAATGAGCGTTGTTGTTGACGAAGGTTACATTTTCAATGTTGCCGTTGACAGTGAACACAGAAAACAGGGAATAGGTTCGGCACTTGTTGAAACACTTGTGACCTATGCCAAGAAAAATAACCTCTGTTTTCTAACTCTTGAGGTTCGTGAAAGCAACGAAAATGCCCGTTCTCTCTATGAAAAATTCGGATTTATCAAGGTGGGAGAGAGGAAAAATTACTACTCCTCTCCAACCGAAAACGCTGTTTTAATGACACGCTATTTTTGACATATATATGTAATAAAACATTATATTAACGATATTACGGAACTTCATTAAAAAAGTTTCGTAACGAAAGGAAAATTATGAAGATACTCGCAATAGAATCATCCTGCGATGAAACTGCGGCAGCGGTTGTTGAGGACGGCAGAAACATAATCTCCTCGGTGGTTGCATCTCAGGTTGAGGAACACAAGCTTTACGGCGGTGTCGTTCCCGAAATCGCATCCCGCCGTCACGCAGAGGCAATTGTTCCTGTTGTAAGACAGGCTCTTGAAGATGCAGACTGCAAGCTTTCCGACATTGATGCAATCGGCGTTACATATGCCCCAGGTCTTATCGGTGCGTTGCTTGTGGGTGTGAACTTTGCAAAGGGACTTTCGCTTGCAACGGGAATTCCGCTTGTGCCTGTTCATCATCTGCGCTCGCACATCGCATCAAACTATATTTCAAATAAAGAATTAAAGCCGCCGTTTCTCTGTCTTGTAGTGTCGGGCGGTCACAGCCATATTGTTATGGTTGAAGATTACACAAAGATGAAAATTATCGGCAAAACCCGTGATGATGCCGCAGGCGAGGCTTTTGACAAAGCCGCAAGAACAATGGGTATGCCGTATCCCGGCGGAATTGAAATGGACAAGGTTGCAGAAAACGGCAATCCGTTTGCATTCAAACTGCCTCGTCCCGTAGTTCATGATGCACCGTATGACTTTAGCTTTTCGGGACTTAAAACAGCCGTAATTAACCTCATTCACAATTCGGCACAAAAGGGTGTTGAGCTGAACAAAGCCGATGTCTGCGCATCATTCCGCTATGCCGTTGTCGATTGCCTTGTTACAAACTTTATTAAGGCGGCTGAGAATTTAGGACAGAAAAAGCTTGTAATCGCAGGCGGTGTTTCCGCAAACTCACTTCTCAGAAGAACGCTTGACGAGGAGTGCAAAAAGCGTGGCTGGGAAATGTACATGCCCGAAAAATCTCTCTGCGGTGACAATGCCGCAATGGTCGGTTCACAGGGCTATTATGAGTTTGTCAGCGGAAATATTGCGGGAACAGACCTCAACGCATTTGCCACAATGAGCATTGAAAAAGGCTGATTCATTCGCAAATAATCTGTAAAACACTTGCTATTTTACAAAAAATATACTACACTTATGTTAACAAACCGAAAGGACGATTTAAAATGAGCAATCCTATTGTTACTTTTGAAATGGAAAACGGAAAAACAATCAAAGCGGAGCTTTATCCCGAAATTGCTCCGAATACTGTAAATAACTTTCTCAGCCTTGTAAACAAGGGCTACTATGACGGACTCACATTCCACCGTGTAATCTACGGTTTCATGATTCAGGGCGGTTGCCCCGAAGGCACAGGCATGGGCGGCCCTGGATATTCAATCAAGGGCGAGTTCGCCATGAACGGCTTTGAAAATGACCTCAAGCATACAGAGGGTGTTCTCTCAATGGCTCGTTCAATGATGCCCGATTCAGCAGGTTCACAGTTCTTTATTATGCACAAGAACGCTCCGCACCTTGACGGTCAGTATGCCGCATTCGGCAAGGTTATCGAGGGTATGGATGTTGTCAACGAAATTGCAGAGTGCGACACAGACTATTCCGACAAGCCTCTTGATCCGCAGGTTATGGCAAAGGTTACAGCCGAAACTTTCGGTGTTGACTATCCCGAGCCTGAAAAATGCTGATTGGTATAAGAAAGGAAAATTAAGATGAATGTTTTGCTTGCAGGCGGCGCCGGATATATCGGTTCGCACACTTGTGTTGAGCTCATCAACGCAGGTCACGATGTTGTAATTGCAGATAATTTTTCAAACAGCTGTCCCGTAGCCGTTGAAAGAGTTGAAGAACTCACGGGAAGAAAAATTCCGCTCTATGAGGCTGATGTATGTGACAGAGATGCCGTTGAAAAGATTTTTTCGGAGAATAAAATTGATGCGGTAATTCACTTTGCAGGTCTTAAAGCAGTAGGCGAAAGTTGCGAAAAGCCTGTTGAATACTACCGTAACAATATTGATTCAACACTCACATTACTTGAAGTAATGAAAAAACACGGTGTGAACAACTTTATTTTCAGCTCAAGTGCCACAGTTTACGGTACTCCCGAAACTGTTCCGCTTGTTGAAACAATGCCAAAGGGTTCTCCGACAAACCCATACGGCTGGACAAAGTTTATGATGGAGCAGATTCTTACAGACACAGCAAACGCAAATCCCGATATGTCTGTTGTTCTTCTTCGTTACTTTAACCCTATCGGCGCTCACGAAAGCGGCAGAATCGGTGAAGATCCCAACGGAATTCCAAACAACCTCATGCCGTACATAACTCAGGTTGCCGCAGGCAGACTTAAATGCCTCGGTGTTTTCGGCAACGATTATCCTACACATGACGGCACAGGTGTGCGTGACTATATCCATGTTGTTGACCTTGCAAAAGGTCATGTAAAGGCTATTGAATATTCCGCAGAACACAAGGGTACTGAGATTTTTAACCTCGGAACAGGTGTTGGCTACAGCGTTCTTGACATTGTAAAGGCTTTTGAAAAGGCAAATTCAATCGAAATCCCTTATGTTATCAAGCCTCGCCGTGCGGGTGACATCGCAGAATGCTTTGCAGATGCAACAAAAGCCAAAAAGATTCTCGGTTGGACTGCCGAAAAGAACCTTGAGGACATGTGCCGTGACAGTTGGAACTGGCAATCTCACAATGTGAATGGTTACAAATAACAAATTAACGATATTTTATTTGTGCATTCCTACAAAAAAACAATATTTTGTCAAATAATCAACCGCCAAGAGTTTTTAGCATTGACTTTTGGCGGTTCATTGTTGTATAATTAAACTGCTTATAGAAGCATTATCACATAAGGAGGAAAAGAAAATGTTCAAAAAAGCACTTAGCCTTTTACTGTCTATGATGCTTGTTGTAACATCACTCGTTGTAACTGTAATGAGCGTTTCTGCTGCCGGCGATACATATCTCGTAGCAGGTTCTGAAAATCTTACAGGTTACACATGGGTTGGCGTTGCAGCTGATGCTCCCAAAAATGTAATGACAGAAAACGGCGACGGTAACTACGAAAAAGTATTTACCAATGTAGCTGCTGGTAACGGCTACCAGTTCAAGATCGTTAAAAACGATTCTGAGTGGATTGGTGTCGGCGATTCCGGCAATGACAACTTCACATTCAATGTAACAAAAGATTGTGATGTAACAGTAACTTACAACCCCACAACAAACGAAATCACTGCAACAGGTGACGGTGTTGTAATCCCAACAGACCTTGATGTTGACTACATCACAGCCGTTGGTAACGGTGAAGATGCATGGCTTAACGGCAAGGCATGGGTTGTTAATGCCGATGAAAACATCATGGCAGAAACATCAGAGGGTTCAAAGGTTTACCAGATTACATTCGAGAACCTCGACGCTTACATGAACTATCAGTTCAAGTTTGCTGCTAACGGTTCATGGACAGACAACTGGGGCCTTCCTGAGCAGAGCAATGCTCCTCTCAACGAATGGTTTGACCTTACTTACAACGGCCAGAACATGATCATCGACACAGAGTCTGCTGGTTATGACGACGGTTATGATGTTGTTCTCACACTTGACCTTTCAAACTTTAACTATGCTACAAAGCAGGGCGCTAAGGGTAAGGTTGACATCGTTACCGGTGAAGAGCCAACAACAGTTGAGCCTACAACAGAGGAACCAACAACAGTTGAGCCAACAACAGTAGCTGAGCCAACAACAGTAGCAGAGCCTACAACAGTAGCAGAGCCAACAACTGTAGCTCCTGCAAAGGGCCTCACAGTTACAGCTACTTCAAACATCTTCCCTGAGAAGAAGGTTACTCTTAGTGCTGATCAGAAGACAGTAAAGGTTACATACATGTTCCAGTCTAAGGACAAGGACATGATGGACTGCCAGATGTTCATGTACTATGATCCTGCTGTTCTTAAGCCAACAGCTAACACAAAGAAGAGCACTTTCTGCGATTTTGCAAATGCCGGCGGTGTTGTATTCAACAAAGGCGTATCCGGTGAAATCGGTGTTAACGCAACAAACCTCAGCCTTTACGATACATCATCAAAGGAAATCGTATTTGCATCTGCTGAATTTGAAGTTCTTGATCCTGAGGCTGTAGCTACTACTGTTAACCTCAGAGTAGATGTTCTTCGTCTTTCAAATGTAGATCCTGACACAGAGATGACAATTAAGGCTGAAGAAGTTGAGGTTGCTAACAAGGCAATCGTTGATCAGGAAGTAATGGACAAGTATGTTGCAGTTAACAAGACTGTAACAGACCCTGACGGTACAGATGAGCCTACAACAGAAGAGCCTACAACAGCTCCTGCTGCTGAGACTACATATGTAGTTGCAGGTACAGAAGGCCTCACAGGTTATTCATGGCAGGGTTCTGCCGCACTCGCTCCCGAAAATGTTATGACAGCTGACGGCAGCGTATTCACAAAGACATTCACAGCTGTTCCTGCAGGTAACAACTATCAGCTCAAGGTTGTTGCTAACACAGGCGACGATATGAAGTGGATCGGTCTTGACGGTTCAGATAACAATGTAACATTCAATGTAAAGAGTGATTGCGATGTTACTGTAACTTTTGATCCTGCTACAAACAAAATCACTGTAACAGGTGAAGGCGTTGAAATGGTAACAGACCTTGAAGTTAACAGCATTACAGCCGTTGGTAACGGTGAAGACAACTGGCTCAACGGTGTAGCTTGGGGCGTAGACGCTGAAGTTAACCACATGACTCAGATTGCTGACAAGGTTTACCAGATTAAGTATGAAGACATTGAGTCTGCTGACGATGCATATCAGTTCAAGTTTGCTGCTAACGATGATTGGGCAGCTAACTGGGGCCTTGCTGAGCAGGGTGCAGTTCCTGTAGGCGAAGATTTTGACCTTACATTCAATGGTCAGAACATGCTCCTCAACACAGTTTCTGCAGGCTTTGAAGAAGATTCACTTGTTGATGTAACAATCACACTTGATCTTACTAACTTCAACTATGCTGCAGGTACAGGCGCTAAGGCTAACGTTAAGGTTGAGTCTAAGACTCCTGTAGTTGATGATTTAACAATCAACGCTACTTCAAACATCTGCCAGGCTAACGGCACAGGCACATACAAGGTTGGCGACAAGGTATCAGTTTACTACCTCCTCGACACTAAGGATGCACAGCTTGAAGAAGTACAGTGGGCTCTTACATATGATAAGGACCTCCTTACACTTGATTCACTCACAATGCCTGAAATCGCTGACGGCATGGTAAACACAGACGACCTTTCAGGTAACGCTTCAAATCTTGAACTTTATGATTTCGCAGGCGGCAAGAAACTCGTTGAGGCTGTATTCACAGTTAACGGTACAGGTACAACAGATGTTAACCTCAATGTAGTTGATCTTACACTTGGTAAGCGCAACGCTGAAACAGGTTTTGTTGATGCTGATTCAGAGTATCAGGCAGTTGTAGCCGGCAATATCGCTGACGACATCTTCGAAAACATCAACACAGAGGCTAAGGTTGAAGCTTATGTTGAGCCTACAGAGCCAACAACAGAAGAGCCTACAACAGAGCCTTCAACAGAAGAACCAACAACAGTTGAGCCTACAACAGTAGAACCAACAACAGTTGAGCCAACAGAAGCTCCTACAGAAGAGCCAACAGAGGCTCCTACAACAGAGCCTTCAACAGAAGCTCCTACACAGCCCGCAACAGATGCACCTGCAACAGATGCTCCGGCTACAGATGCTCCGGCAACAGTAGCTCCTACAACACCTGATGCTACATCTGCTACACAGGCTACAACAAAGGGCCAGTCAACAGCTGACACAGCTACTTCTGACACACCAAGCAACGGTAACTCAAGCAACAACGCAGTACAGACAGGTAATGCTTCTATGGCAGTAGTTATCCTCTTAGCTCTCGTTTCTGCAACCGGTGTTGTTTACTTCACAAGAAAGAGATTCAATAAGTAATTGAATTTCCTATTGTAAGAACTGTTAACGGTGTTGACAGATTAAAAAAATAAATTTTTCGCCCCTCGGTTTTCCGAGGGGTGTTTTTTTATGCCGATGTTATTTGAAAGTGCAATTCGTCTGAATTACGAACTTTTAAAATCATCATTTAAAAGCTAATCTGCATTAGTTGACTTTTCACATAAATTTCATCGAGAATTGTGAATTTATTCATTGAAATTTTATCCTTAATGATATATAATAGGAATATCAAACTAAAGGAATGAAAAAAATGTCTAAAAAAATCAAAAATATGCTTTCAATTCTCTTTGCGGCTGTACTTACCGTGTCAGCATTCTGTATTCCTGCAAGTGCTGCCGAGGATGATTTGACAATCAGCGTTTCAACTGACGAAAAGAATTCCGTAACAGCCAAGGTAGGCGATACAGTAAAGTATGCTATTTATATGACCGATACAAAAGAAGAAGTAATCGGAGCCGCAATGAGTTTCTTTTACAAAGATGAATATTTGAAGTTGAATGCCGATTCAATAAACTGTGAAAGCTTTAACAATGCGATTGGCAACCCTAAACTTAAGAATTTTTACACCTTTACATGGACAGATGTTCAGAATCCCGTAAAACTTAACGGTGACAAGGCTCTTGTTTCTGCTGAATTCAAGGTACTCAAGGGAGGCAAAACCGATCTTTCATATTTCATCTCGGATATGTACGGCGATGATATGACATATCTCAAATCGTATAAAATCACCTGCAAGCTTTGGGTGAACGGTGAAGAGGCAGAGGATAATGCCGTTCCGATAGTAAATAATGACACGGCAAATTCCGAAAAAATTCAGGGCGATTTTGTAAACTACATTGACGGAATGGGCGAGGAAAACTCACCTAACAAAGACGACCATAAGTCGGTAGTTGTTGAGAAAAAGTACATTTCAACTCAGCAGAATAGTCAGGTTGTAGATGTTACAAAGGTTGTTGAGAGCTCTGCAAACGGTTCGGGTTCAAACACGACATTAATTATTATAATTGCAATTGTTGTTGTTTTGATTGCCGCAGGTGCAATTATTTTCGTAAAGAAAAAGGACGAAAAAAAGAACAAAGCTGCGGACAATAATGCAATGTCGGACGACGCAGATGCGGATAAATAAAACAGATAAATATCTTTTATAGGAAAATTTTTTATGATACAAGCTAAATACACAAAATTGTGGTTGCAATTTTGTGTATTTTTTTGTTTTAAGCTTTTTGAAAATGATTGCAATTTTGAAAATTTTGTTATATAATGATTTCATACCGATAAATATCGGAAATATTTTTGGAGGAGATTCAAATGTCAAAAAAACTTATCAGTATCATTTTGTCATGCGTTCTCGTTCTTTCACTTGCTCTCGTAGGTGTAATCGGCGTTTCCGCAGCTATTGATACAGACGGTCGTTATGTTCCAAGCGAAGGAACAGAAACACACAGACTTTATTTTGCAATGCCGGATTCTTGGAAGAGCGAAAAGTTCAACGCAAACGATGCCGGTGCTTATTGGTGGAGCGGTACAGATTCAGGTGCATCTATCGACGGTACTTCAACAGGTGCTGCTTGGCCGGGTTACAAGATTCAGGTTGCTGACGCTGACGCTAACCTTTTCTATGTTGACATTCCTACAGATGTTCCTAATGTTATTTTCAACAACTTCCTTAACGGTGGTGAGAGAAAGACTGACGAGGCCGGTAATGTTACATTCCAGTACGGTGAGGAACAGTTCAAGGCTGCTAAGCAGACAGTAGATATTCTTTGTCAGTACTATTCAGAGGGCGACAATGAATATTATGACAACATTCTTGATGGCGATTTCTGGGCACAGGCTCAGGAAGCTTTTGACGGCAACGACAAGACATTCTTCGGCAACTTTGCTGACAACTTCTTTGAGGATCCTGACTGGGGTATCTCAATGAACTTCAACAACATGATTTATGTTACAGATCCTAACAAACTTTCTGTAAACGAAATCAGCGGTAAGGAAACTTACGGCGGTGAGTTCTACTTCTACTATGGCCTTAACGAAGAAACAGGCAAGTATGAGTACGGTCCACTTCCTAACTATGATATGGCTAAGGAAGCTGGTCTTGTTCAGACAGTTGATAAGAACGCTAAGCCAACTGATCCTGCTACAGCTGATGAGCCTACAAAGCCAACAGATAACGGCAATAATACAAACCCAACAAAGAGCACAGTTCCTACTGCAGGTCAGAACCCAACATCTTCTGCAAACGCAGTTTCAACTGCTGACACAGCAAAGAACGCAGACAACAGCGCAGTTCAGACAGGTGCTACAACAGCAGCTGCAGTTCTCGCAGTTCTCCTCGTTGCAGGCGGTGCAGTTCTTTACACACGCAAGAGATTTGAATAATCTTAAATAATTATACATAATTATTTGATGCCCTCCGTTTTGGAGGGCATTTTTGCTTTTGAAACGGTAGGCAAAATTTGTGGGTGTTTGCTCAACCTTTGTCAAAAAAAGACCTAAAAAAGAAATCCTATAAATTAATTCGGTAAATTTTGGTGATTATGACAATGGGTTTCAGATGCCAAAATGCCTTATAACCCTTGATTTTTACTGTGTTTTATACTATAATAGTCATACTGATACAAGTATGGTGTCGGAAAATCATAAGGAGGAAAAATACAAATGTCCAAAAAAGTTATTAGTCTTTTATTGGCTGTTATGCTCACATTAGCAATGGTAGCGGTTGCTGCGGTAAGCGTTTCTGCCGATACGGACGATGAAGGCAGATATGTGCCTTCAGAGGGCACTGAAACCTACCATGTATATTTTTACAAGCCTGCTGACTGGGAGAACGAATACACATCAGACGCAGGTATTTATTGGTGGAGCGGTTCGGAAAGTCCTTCAGCTTGGCCGGGTTACGGCGCTCACAATGCGGATACCAAAAATGTCTACTATTGTGATGTACCAACCGATGTTGTCAATGTAATCTGGAACAACGCTCTTGACGGTACTGACGATCCGATCAATCCGGAATATAAACTTGCTTACCAGACAACTGATATCAGTTTCATAGGTTATGACGAAGGCGAGTCCGATTATTATCCTAACGGTGTTGACAGTTTTGATAATATGATTTATATTATCAATCCTGAGTTTACTTCTGAGAACAATAAGGGTAAATTAATTTTTGCCGGTGAGTGGTTCTACTACTACGGTAACGGCGAATACGGTACTGCTCCTTCAAAGGCAGAACTTAAGGCCGGCGACTATTACGGCAAAGACGGTGTGTTCCCAACAGAGTACACCCCTTCAGGTGAGGAAACAACAGCTGAACCAACAACTACTGTTGTTACAGAACCCGAAACTACAGAGCCTGCAACTGACGCTACTGTTGCAACAGAGGGTACAACATCTGCTGTTGATCCTTCACTCGCTCTTACAGTAAATGCAACATCTAACTACTTCCCAATGGCAAGTGCAAAGTATGATGCATCTACAAATCAGGTAACAGTTACATACAATATGCAGTCTGCAAAGAATGTACTCGACACACAGTGGTACATTTCTTACGATCCTTCAATCCTTTCGGTTGCTGATGTAAATACTGTAAAGTCAGTTTGCCCGACAATGAACGGCAGCGGTGCATATGTAAACTTCAAGAATAAGGTTGACGGCGTTGGCTATGTAAGATTCGGCGCAAGTGACCTTGGACTTTATAACTTCAGCGAAAAGACTCCTTTCGCAACAGTTGTTTTTGATGTGAAAGACATTTCAAAGGTTGCTCCTGTTTCAACAACAGTTGACCTCGTTGTTGAGGTACTTCGTGTTTCAGAAGTTAACCCTGACACAGAAATGACTGACGGTTCAAAAGAAGTTATTCTTGTTGACAAGGAAGTAGTTAAGAAAGATCCCGTTGCTGCTGCAGTAAAGGTTGACCTTTCAACAGAGCTTACTCCTTCAACATATGTAGAGCCGACAACAGCCGAGCCTACAACTGAAGAACCAACAACAGTTGAGCCAACTACAGCTGAACCTACTACTGTAGAGCCAACAACAGTTGAGCCTACTACAGTTGAACCAACAGAAGCTCCTACAACTGTTGAGCCGGCAACAGAGCCTACAACTGTAGAGCCTGCTACTGAGGCAACAACAGCAACTGAGGTTACTCAGGCTACAGAGGAAACTCAGGAATCAACAGAGGTTACAGTTGCTCCTACAACTTCACAGGATGCAACATCTGTAACACAGCCTACAACAAAGAAGAGCAGTTCAACATCCGACACTCCAGACACACCTAACAACAACGGCAACAATACAAACGGTGCTGTTCAGACAGGTGAAGCTCCTCTTGCAGTTGTAATCCTTTCACTTCTTATCGGTGCTACTTGTGTAATGTTCGTTCTCCGCAAAAAGGAAGATATCCTTTAATAGCCGATAAAGACTAAAAAATCTAAGGGCTGACCAAGTTAAGGTCAGCCCTTTTTCTATGCTATGATAATTTAAGATTGAAAATTTTGATAAAAAACGCAAAAAACAGCTCCACCATAAAAATAGTGGAGCTGTTTCGTAATTTGTAAATTTGTAAAATCAGTTAGCTCTGGTAACCTTACCTGAACGCAAACAACGGGTGCAAGCATATACACGCTTTGGTGAACCGTCAACAATAGCCTTAACACGCTGTACGTTGGGCTTCCATGTTCTGTTTGATCTTCTGTGTGAGTGAGATACCTTAATACCGAACTTTACATCCTTACCGCAGAATTCACATTTTGCCATGCGTCTGCACCTCCTTAAGAAAACTAATTCTATTTCTAACTTTGTTATAATAACAGAAAATGAGAAAAAATGCAAGTGTTTTTTGAAAATTTCTTAACTTGTTTTTTGCTCTTGTAATTTTTGACGATATATTATATAATTAAGAGTAAATATAGTTACACGATTGTTACCTAAAAATTCAGATTTCAGGAGGCTCTTATGCTCTCATTATTACTTAACGGCATCAGAAACGGCAACCTCGATTTCGGCTCGGTAATTGCCGAAATATTGGCTGTACTCGTTATTATATTTTTAATTCTCCCGTTCCATGAATGGGCGCACGCTTTTACTGCGTCACTTCTCGGTGACAAGGCGGTAAAGGGCAGAGGCAGACTTTCGATTAATCCGCTCAGCCACATTGATCCTATGGGCGCTTTGTGTATGCTTTTGTTCGGATTCGGCTGGGCAAAGCCTGTTCCGATTGATCCGAGGAATTTTAAGAACCCTAAAGTCGGCATGGCAATCACAGCCATTATGGGCCCGATTGCAAATATCATTGCCGCTTTTGCAGGACTTCTCATTTACTATCCGATTATACTTTTTACAGGTGCGTTTCCGCTTTCAACAATCGGCGGTTACATTGTTCAGTTTTTGAGTTTCTACATTTCGTGCAATGTCGGACTTGCCGTGTTCAACCTTATCCCGATTCCGCCTCTTGACGGTTCAAAGGTTCTGTTCGTATTTTTACCCGACAAAGCTGTTGAGTTCTTTTACAGATATCAGATGTACTTCTTTATCGGTCTTTTTGTTCTTCTCTATGTGGGAATTCTCAACACTCCGATTAACTGGCTCAGCAGTCAGATTCTCAACTTCATCAGCTGGCTTGCAAGCCTGCCGTATATGCCGTTTGTCGGTTAATTTCAAAATCATTCGTAACACCAAATCATAACTGAAATTTATCTATGGAAACACAACAACTTCAATATAAGCTGTCGGCATTTGAAGGCCCTCTTGACTTGTTGCTGACGCTGATTTCTAAAAATAAAATAGATATTTACGACATCAGCATTTCCGAATTGCTCGATCAGTATATGGAGCAGATTAACAAGATGCAGGAGAATCAGATGGATATCGCATCGGAATTTCTCACAATGGCATCAAGGCTTGTTTATATCAAGTCGGTAATGCTACTGCCAAAGTATGAGGAAGAGGCTGAAGAACTCAAGAAAGAACTTTCGGGACAGCTCCTTGAATATGCCGTTTGCCGTGAAATGGCGGCAAAACTCGGCGATATTTATGACTTTGACAGCTTTTATCGAGAGGCATCTCCCGTTGAATTTGACCTGACATATAACCGAATTCATCCGAGTGAGGATATCGCAAAAGCTTATGTCAGCGCAGTCGGACGAGGCAAGCGTAAACTTCCGCCGTCAAAAGATGCATTTTCGGGTATTGTATCGCACAAAATCGTGTCGGTTAACAGTAAGATTATTCACCTTATGAGAAGGCTCTGGCACGGCAAAAGGCTTGAATATCACGAAATTTTTGAGGTGTGCGAGGGCAAAAGCGACCTTGTGGCAACATTCCTTGCAACACTCGAACTTGTAAAAGGCAAGCGTATCAGAATTGAGGGTAGCGGTGAAAATGCCGTTGTTCATATGATTGAGGATAAAAACGCAATGCCTTTGCCGCAGGTTGACGAGGACGAAAACAATGAAAATGAGGAGGTGCAGTAATGGCTGTTGAAAATATTCGTGGTGCGATTGAGGCGATTCTGTTTGCAAACGGTGCATCGGTTGAGTTTTCCCGAATTGCACAGGCACTTGAAATTTCCGAAAAAAAGGTTAAAGAGCATATTTCTGCACTGATTGATGATTATGAGGCATCGGGACGGGGCATAACTATAATATTGCTTGACAATTCCTGTCAGATGGTTTCAAAAAAGGAATTTGCTCCGCAGATTCGTACCGTTATGGACTTGAGAAGAAACACTCCGCTTTCACAGGCGGCTCTTGAAGTTCTCGCAGTTGTTGCATACAATCAGCCCGTTACAAAGGCTTTTGTTGAGCAGGTGCGTGGTGTTGATTGCAGTGGTGTAATCGGCAGTTTGACAACAAAGGGGCTTGTTGAAGAAAAGGGCAGACTTGAACTCCCCGGCAGACCGTTGCTTTACGGCACAACCGAAAACTTTTTGCGTTGCTTCAATATTTCAAGTCTTGACGAACTTCCACCGCTCCCCGAGAGTGATGAGGACAAGGAGTCCGAAGAAAACGGTGAAGAACAGGAAAAGACTGAAAACGGCAATGAGCAGATTGATTTGCTTGCCGATCAGCCTGTTGACAAGCAGTAAAATTTAGGGGGAATTCCCTTTGCTTTGGTTATATATCCTACTCGGAATTGCTCTGTTTATTGCACTTGTGATGTTTATTCCGATTACTTTGCGTGCATCATATAAAGAGGATTTCCGATGTGCCGTGTATATCGGATTTGTAAAACTGCAACTTGTGCCGGCAAAACCCAAAAAGGAAAAGAAGAAGAAAAAAGCAAAAAAACAAACTCCGAAAACCGAACAGCCTAAAAAAACGGCAGAAAAAAAGCCGAGTCTTATTAAAAAATACGGCATTGAGTGGCTTTTGAATCTGATAAAAAAGGTTGCAGAGCTTGCAGTATCGGCATTGCAGGACTTTTTCAGCCACATATTGGTGAAAAAATTGTCGCTGAGTATCAGCGTTGCAGGTGATGATGCGGCTGACACGGCTATAAAATACGGCAAGTACTGCGCCGCCGTTTATCCGGCAGTCGGCACGATTGTCCGTGTTGTAAAATGCAAAGGCTACGGAGTTGACATAAATCCGAATTTTTCGGAAAAAGCCGAAACAGAAATTAACTTTGACTTTGCCGCAAGAATTTTTGCATTCCGACTTATCGGTCTTGCCGTTAAGCACGGAATAAAGGGGCTTAAACTTCTTGCAGAAGTTAAAAATGATTGATATAAATATTGTTGAAAAAGGAGAATGGCTATGGAACATCCTATCGGCAGTTTAATGGATACCACAATGGAAAAAATTAAGGAAATGGTTGATGTAAATACTATCGTTGGCGAGCCTATCACTTCGCCTGACGGCACACTCATCATTCCCGTTTCAAAGGTAAGCTACGGCTTTGCGGCAGGCGGTTCGGACTTGCCTACAAAAAAGGAAAACAAAGACTGCTTTGGCGGCGGCAGCGGTGCAGGTGTGACAATTCAGCCTGTTGCCTTTCTCACCGTTTATCAGGGCGATGTAAGACTTGTTTCCGTTGATCAGGAAGAAGGTACAGCCGACAAACTCGTTAATATGATTCCCGATGTTCTCAAGAAGGTAAAGGGAGTTTTCAAAAAGGATAAGAGCGAATCCGCAGACGATTTTTCCGAAATCACACAGGACGATATTGACGGCTGATTCGTAATATTGCAACACCCCTCGGCATAGATTTATGCAGGGGGTGTCCTTATGAAAAAAATAATCTCGCTTGCGGTGTGCTTTGTTATGCCGTTTGTGCTTATGGGCGCAAAAAATGCGGAGGATACTCCTCCCGCAACTTCTGCACAGGCATTTGTTCTGTACTGCCCCGATAACAACACGGTTATCTGCTCAAAAAATGCAGATGAAAGGATGAAACCCGCAAGCACCACAAAGATTATGACCTCGCTCATAACGCTTGAGGAGGCGGCATCCTGCAACAGTGAAGTTACCTTTAAACAGGAAATGGTTGCCGAGGGCAGTTCAATGTACCTGAAAGTCGGTGAAAAGGTTCGACTTTCAGACCTTGCGTCAGGAATGATGATGGCATCGGGCAATGATGCGGCAAATGCGGCGGCTTATACGATTTCGGGCAGTCCCGAAAAGTTTTCGCAAAGAATGAATGATAAGGCAAAGCAAATCGGTATGGCGAATACACACTTTGTAACGCCAAGCGGACTTGATGATGACAACCATTACTCAACCGCAAAGGATATGGCTTTGCTTATGTCGTACGCACTTGAAAACGAGGACTTTGCTAATCTTACAGCGAAGAAAAGCGTGACCGTTGAATTTCTTGAACCAAAATCTAAGAAAACCGCATACGCAAATCATAACAGGCTTTTGTCGCTTTATCCATATTGTACAGGCGGAAAAACAGGCTACACAATGGCGGCAGGGCGATGTCTTGTTTCCTCTGCAAAAAAGGACGGTGTAACGCTTGTGTGTGTTACACTCAACGACCGTAACGATTGGAATGACCACATTTCTCTCTATGATTACGCTTTTGAAAAGTACAGAGGAATCGACTGCAAAGATGCCGACTTTTGTGCCGACATCCCGTGTGTGGGCGGTGATAAGGACAGCGTAACGGTTACAGGCGAGAAAAACGGCACAATCGTTTTAAAGCGTGAGGACTGCGATAAAATTGAGAAGAAAATCTACATAGACAGCTTTCTGTACGCTCCGATTCAAAAGAACGAATCGGTCGGCAGAATTGAATACACGCTCGGCGGAAAGTTGCTATATAAGTGCAACATTGTTGCAGGCGAAAAGATTAAATCAGACAAAAAGAGTGTGTCAATATTTTCGGCAATAGGAAATCTGTTTTCGTGACAGCTTGAATATACAGAATATTAATAAAAAGGAATTTACATATGGCTAAAATTGAACCTATCAGACTTCAAAAATTCATAGCGCAATGCGGCATTGCCTCAAGAAGAAAAGCCGAGGAACTTATTCTCGGCGGTCATGTCAAGGTGAACGGCAAAACCGCAATTCTCGGCGACAAGGTTCTTCCTACAGACAAGGTGTTTGTAAGAGGCAAGAGAATTGTCATTCCAAAGGGCGGCAATTACCGCTATATCATGCTCAACAAGCCCCGTGGATTCATTACCACAATGAATGATGAGCGTGGCAGAAAGTGCGTTGCACAGCTTGTTGAGAATGTCGGTGAACGAGTTTACCCGATTGGCAGACTTGACAAAGACAGCGAGGGTATGCTTGTTTTTACAAATGACGGTGACTTTGCGAATAAGGTTATGCACCCGAAGAACAATGTTTACAAGATTTACAGGGTAACCGTTCGCCCGTCAATTGACGAGGATCAGCTTGTCAAGCTTGAAACAGGTGTTGAGCTTGACGGTAAGAAAACCGCTCCGGCATATGTCCATGTAATCCACAAGGAACAGGGCAGAGTAGTTCTTGAAATGATTCTTCACGAGGGTAAGAACCGTGAAATCAGAAGAATGTGTGAGGCCGTGGGACTTGAGGTTGCAAGACTCAAACGCACCCAAATCGGCGGTGTAAAAATGGGTATGCTCAAACAGGGCGACTGGAGAGATTTGACCGAACAAGAGGTTAAAAAACTGCTTGCAAACCCGTTTTTAAACGGCAAACAGCTTTAATTTTCTGTTTCTGAAAAATACTTTTAAAACAGTCAATAAAACTATTCGTTAATTTGACAATAAATTTTCGGTTTTTACGGAATAACTATTAAATGTGTTCAAAATTGAAATAGTACAGCGTGTTTTTCTTGTACTTTTGAAGATTATAGAGTATAATGTATTGTGTAGAAAATTAGTATGCACGCTCAGTTTTCGTGCATATTCAATACATGGTATTGGAGGATTTTAAGATGAGTATTGAAAAGATCAATCAGGCAAAGGTTGAAATTGCTGCAACTTCCGCTTATAAGACAATTACAGCGTTTTTTGATGCAGACAGCTTTTGTGAAATTGATGCCTTTGCAAAATCCGGTGAAGGCTTTGCCGAGGTTGTTGCAGGCTTCGGAACAGTAGAAGGTATGCCTGTTTATGCGTTTGCACAGAACAGCGACATTTGCGGCGGTGCTATGAGTAAGGCACAGGCTGCTAAGCTTAAGAAGCTTTATGACCTCGCACTCAAAACAGGCGCTCCTGTTGTAGGTTTCTATGACAGCGTTGGCGGCAGACTTAATCAGGGTACAGAACTTCTCGCAGGTTGCGGTGATGTTCTCAATGCGGCTGCATCACTCTCAGGTGTTGTACCGCAGATTTCAGTTGTTCTCGGCACTTGCCTCGGAACAAACGCTCTTAACGCTGCAAGCGCAGACATCGTTATCATGAGCAAAGACGCACAGCTTTCACTTTCAGTAACAGGCAAGCATTCAGATGCCGCTTACAATGCTGAAAACGGTATTGCCTCAATCGTTTGTGACGATGCAGACAAGGCAATCAAGGCTGCAAAGGAACTTATCCTTTATCTTCCATCAAATAACCTCACAATGGCTCCTCAGTCATTTGAAGAAGCTCCTGCAGAGGACGGTTGCGGTTGTGTTGTCAGCAGAACTGTTGACGGCAACAGCATCGTAAAGCTTTTCAATGATTACGGCAAGGAAGCAAATGTTCGTTTTGCAAGACTTGGCGGTCAGGTTGTAGGTATTGTTGTTACAAAGGGCAAAGAGCTTGGTTGCAAGTCTGCAAACAAGGTTGCAAAGTTTGTTCGTTTCTGCGATGCTTTCTCACTCCCTGTTGTAACATTTGTAAACTGCCCCGGCTTTGAGTCAATCAAGTCAGCAACAAAGGCATCAGCCGCTTATGCAGAGGCAACAACAGTTAAGATTTCTGTTGTAACAGGCAAGGCAATCGGTTCAGGCTATGTTGCTCTTGCAGGCACAGGTGCTAATGCAGATGTTGTATATGCACTTCCCGATGCAGTTATTTCACCTGTTAATGTTGAGGCTGCGGCATTCATTATGGCTCCCGAAGTTATGAATGTTGCTACAGATAAGCAGGCTGAGGCCGCTCAGAAGTTTGCTGACGAGAACCTTTCTGCTTACAATGCCGCTCAGAACGGCTATGTTGACGGTATTGTTGAAGAGGCTCAGCTCCGTCAGACTCTTATTTCTGCTCTTGATATGCTCTCAGGCAAGCGTGTTTCAACACTTTCTAAGAAGCATTCAACTATCTGATAAATGATTACTTGTTAAAATAAAAGGGGATACTAAAAATGAAGAATTTAAGAATTACAGTTAACGGCACAGCATATGATGTTCAGGTTGAGGAACTCGGTGGTTCTTCAGCTCCCGCAGCTGCAGCAGCTCCTGCTCCCGTAGCAGCCGCTCCCGCTCCTGCCGCAAAGCCCGCAGCTCCCGCAGGCGCTCAGGGTTCTGTTGTTGTAAAGGCTCCTATGCCCGGTACAGTTGTTAATGTTGTTGTTTCAGCAGGACAGGCTGTTAAGGCAGGCGACGACCTCGTATTCATCGAGGCTATGAAGATGGAAACTCCTGTTAAGGCTCCGCAGGACGGCACAGTTGCAACAGTTGATGTTGCAAAGGGTGAGTCTGTTGACTCAGGTAAGGTTCTCGTAACACTTAACTAATCAATAATTCGGAGAAAGGGATGCTGTAAAATGGCAAAAAAAATCAGAGTTACCGAA
>CACXYD010000008.1 GCA_902771755.1 uncultured Ruminococcus sp.
TTGCCTGTTTTGAAGGTTGGTTTGGCTAACAATATTTTATGGCTTTTTTCGTTATAAAAGTATTAATAATTAATTCCAAAACAATGACTGCATCAAATAGCAATACTGAAAAAGAATACAAAGATTGGGGATGGCTAAAAGAGAATAATCCCTGGAAAAAAGAAATTTTTAACAATGACCCCAAAAATCTTCTAGAGCGTCTCCTTAAATGGGAAGAAGGAGAATTTGTATACTCTAAGGATAAGGCAATTATTGATAATCGAAATAATGTGCTCGCAAATAGCAAAAAGAAGAAAGACAATGTGTTTAAAACTTCATTGCTGCCAAAGCCCTATCGTGGGAATCTTAAAGACCCCAAGCTTGTCATACTAAGTTTGAATCCTGGTTATAATGAACGTGTTAAGAAAACAATGTTCAAAATGCTCAAACCAGAGTGTCAGTTGAGATTCATCGAATTGGCTAAAAAGAATGCTTTGTTGGAAGATGATTGTTGTATTATATCCGACGATGTGGACGTTGTTACAGATAATGGTTATTGGTTAGATAAGCTATCCGGTCTTATTAGTGAGCAAGGGGTAGATGCCTCAAAAATAGGATTAATACAGTTTATTCCATATGCTTCAAAACATTATGATTCATGGGCAAAAGAAGATGAACTTGAGACGCAAAAATTCTCCGTGGATATAATACGTCGTCTCTTATACAAGGATGAATCAACATTGTTTCTTGTAATGCGAGCCAAAAAGCAATGGGATAAACTATTCAGAAAATACAATATTGAATTAGATAAAGAAATTAGCCGAAGATTTTTATACAATAACAATCCGATATGTCAGAAAATATCACATGATAATATTGGGAAATTCCAATATGAAAGAATAAAAGCTGCATTAAACAAAAGCATCAAAGCGATTTGTCAATCAGCCAATAAATACTGCCGTAACCCCGAAAAAGATTTTACCAGACGCAAGAAGCTGCCTATGGAAAAGGTAATGAAAACTGTTTTGGGATTTAGCTCGAAGTCATTGAATAATGAGCTTATTGACATTTTCTCAGGAGATACTTCTATGGTTTCTGCTTCGGCGTTCGTACAACAACGATCTAAAATTCTTCCGTCAGCATTTGAATCTGTCTTTAAAGAATTTATAAATATTATGAATCCCGTTAAACTGTTTGAAGGTTACAGGCTACTTGCAGTTGATGGGTCTGATATTCGTACGCCTGTAAATCCCGATGATCCTGATTCCTACTGCAAACAAAAAGATAGTAAGCCATACAGCCTTTACCATTTAAACGCTATTTATGATTTGCTTTCTCATACATATTTGGATGCTGTTGTTCAAAAACGCAGAAACTGGAACGAACATCGTGCTTTATGCAATATGGTGGATAGATATGATTCTTCTGTTCCCTCCATCTTTACTGCTGACAGAGGATATGAATCTTACAACAATATGGCTCACATCCAACAGATTAATCAATTCTTTTTGTTTAGAGTTAAAGATACTCATTCCAACGGTATTCTGAAAGGCTTTATTCTTCCTGACAAAGATCAATTTGACTTTCCTGTTTCTTTAACTTTGACCAATAAACAAACAAAGTTTACAAAAAATCTTTGCAAAGATCATAACAGGTTTCGCTTTAATCCTTCTACTTCAAATTTTGACTTTCTCCCTGCTAAATCTAAACACTCAGATCCACCGTCTTTCTTTAATCTTGTGTTTCGTATTGTCAGAATTGAAGTCGTTCCGGGTAAGTATGAGGTTTTACTGACTAATTTACCAACTGATTCATTCTCTCCCGAAAAGCTCAAATATCTCTACTCTCTCCGTTGGGGCATTGAAACCTCTTTTCGTTCTCTCAAATACACCGTTGGCTTGCTTTGCTTCCATTCAAAAAAGCCGGAGCACATTATACAAGAAATCTTTGCGAAACTTACCATGTATAACTTCTCCGAATTGATTGCAGCAAGCATTTCAATTCGTAATGCGACGAGAAAACTGATTTACAGGATCAATTTCTCTGCCGCTGTTAATGTGTGTCGCAAATTCTTCCTAGGATTCTGTGCTCCGGACTTCGTTGAAGCTGTTATTCAAAAGAACATTCTTCCCATTCGCTCTCTGAAAAGCAAGCCCAGATTGCTTCATTCCAAGCCAGCTGTAAGCTTCCTTTACAGAGTAGCATAATCTTTGCTGCTTTTCAATAACCTTTTTTCTGCCCTGTTCGGACAGTCGGCACGGAAACGGGTAATCTTTCAGGTTTCTTGCAAGTCTTACTCTGGTGGAAATTACTTCGTTACTCATAATTAAGCCTCCATTTCCTTAATCTGATCTCTTAACTCTGCGGCATGTTCAAAATTCTGTTCAGAAATTGCCTTGTCGAGTTCCTTTTTAAGTGCCTTGATTTTATCTTTCTTAGTCATCTCGGCACTCTTTTCGGACTTCTTTGTACCGAAACGGCTGTTCTTACCGCAATGGGTTGTGTTGCCGTGGATTCTTCTGATTGAGGGAAGAAGTTGGTCGCCGAAGATTTCGTAACATTTTGCACAGCCTACATGACCTGACTTTGCAATGTCGGAATAGGAACTACCGCAGAAGTCACAGCGTGTTGCCTGAGTTCTTGCGGGAAGGCTGTTGCCGAAGAAACTTCCGAGAAGTCCTGAAAATTCGTCCTCAAAGTTACCGAAGATGTTTGTGTATCCCATTTTCTTTGCACATTCACTGCACAAATCGTATTCTTTTATTTCACCGTTGATAACGGTCTTTACATGAGTATTAGCATTGTTAGCACCGCATTTTTGACATTTCATAATAACTGCCTCCGTTCAAAATCAACTTAATGTGAGCAACATATTCTTGAACAAGTCCGCTCGCACGGCATCTCGTTTGCCCTGTTCAACATTTGTAAGCGTTCTGTCGGACAATGCCGAGGCTATCAGCTTTGCCGATGTAAGCTCAATCATATCTCTTTGCAACATATTTTTGAGCATTGCCTCTGCACTTGCCTTGTCAAGTGTTGTTCCAATCGAATTTATTATATGCATAAGCGCCGTACCTCTATCCATCTTCACACGGCTTATTCGGATAAATCCGCCGCCGCCCCTACGGCTCTCTACAATGTAGCCTTTTTCGGGAGTGAATCGGGAGGTTATAACATAATTGATTTGGCTCGGTACACAACCGAGGTTGCCGGCGAGTTCGTTTCGCTGAATCTCTGCGCTGCCGTTTTCACGGTCAAGCATCTCTATAATGTACTGCGCCACCAAATCGCTCATTCTCATTCTGGTCGCCTCTTTTCATTTGTTTGACTACATTATAATCTCAAGGTCAGGGAAAGTCAAAGTCAATTAAAGTCAAAAATTAAAGCATAAGCTTTGAAATTCTCACGAATTCTCGCTTATGCTCTCGTTTCCTAATATTTTAAAATATTTTTGACTTTTTCTGACCTTTGCTTTTTGTCCGATAAAATCTGACTTTTCAAGCAATTTTGACCTTATAAAATCATATTAGCCGTGTAATCAACATCGTAAATTTCACCGTCAAACCAATTTATAAAACCTATGTAGATACGGATTTTGTCATTATGTTCATTCATATCACGGACAACCTTAAAGCACTCCGACCAGCCCGAAAAGCGTTCAAGCCTTTTGACCGTATCAACCTCGGCATTGCCGTTTACAAACACGCACATTGCAAGGTGACGGGTTGACGATAACATTCTTACAAAGTCGAGGAACATCATATTGACCTCATCGCCCGAACATTCAATTTTTAGAGCGTCCTCCTCAATTTTGTTTCCGAAAAAATCAAGCACATTATTAAACTCTGAATCGGAGCTGTCGGTTTCGGAGTTCTTTAGTCCCTGCGAAAACTTGTAAATTGCGGTAGATGCATAAATTCTCTTAATTTTTTCAATCGTCACATCAGTCACCTTCTCACTATATAATCGGACATATGCAATCAGATATACACTTAGATTATACAATATATAAGCAAATTTGACAATGAGTATGTTATTCGGGCGGTATAATACAATTTTTGTGATAAAAACATTTGAAATTAAACAAAAATTTTGCGTTTACCGATTGACAATTGTGCAAAGAGGTTGTATTATATAATTGTACTAATGAATTAGTTCAATTGTCTATTAAGGAGCGTGATTTTATGTTGAAGTTTATCCTATATATGTTACTTGCTGTTGTAATTCTCGGCGGAGGTATCTTTAAAACCTTTGCGGTAAACTATGGTATTTCAAAATACCTCTCAAAAAAGCCATATAAGGGTGATTTTGAATTCAAAAAAGTTGCGTTACATACTTTGGAAACGAACTATATTTTGTTGACAATAATTGTTTTGTTTGTCATGGGTGTGGTGGTTTACAGTGCATCGAGTTACATTAATATAGTAGAAAATTTAGTAGAATTGATTTTAGGATTTTTTATTGCACTTGCAATGTCTTTTTTAGGTCCATGGTACAATACAATCGGTAATGAGTACGGTGCGTATGTTATACCTTTCTTTATTTTAGTTATTCTAAGCATTCCAATACTGTTTCTTATCAATTACAAGTTCGTTTACAAAGATTTTGAAGTTTCTAAAAATAAGAAAATGAAACTTTCGTTTTTCACAGCGCTTGCAAATGCACCGTATGAATTGTTAATACCATATGGTCAGATTGGAACGATGATTTTCAAAAGTATGATTTAATGTTAAGGAGGTTTAATTATGGGATTTGCATACATATATATTATATTCGGCATTTGTGCCATTGCAGTAAGCATAGGAAAAGCTTTAGCAGTAAATTTCGGTATTTCAAAATACCTTTCTAAAAAGCCTTATGAAGGTGATTACAATTTCAAAAAGGTTGTGTTATATACTCTGGGAACAAACTATATTTTGTTATCAGCAATTGTTCTGCTTGTTTTAGGTGCAACGGTTTGCAGTATATTCGGATATTTGAATTTGGGACAATTGATTTCAGCATTTATTCCTGGATTTGCAATGGCTCTTTTTGGTCCCAAATATGATACAATCGGTGATGAGTACGGTATGTATAATGAACTTGTTATACCTTTCTTTATTTTAGTTATCATAAGCATTCCAATGCTGTTTTTCGTCAATTACAAATTTGTTTATAAAGATTTTGAAGTTTCTAAAAGCAAAAGAATAAAACTCTCGTTTTTTACCGCACTTGCAAATGCACCGTATGAATTTTTGATTCCATACGGAATGATTGTAGATGTGATTATTGACAGTATGATATTTTGATTTTGTATTAAGGAGGCTTGGTTATGGATTATTTTAAAGTACCTTACATTGCATATGTAATTCTCATTATATGCGTAGTAGTTATCAGCTTTTTAAAACTTCTTCTGAGCAACAAACTCATTTTGCACACACTTCACAAGAAAAACTACGGCGGAAATTTCAGCATTATCAAAGCGTCATTGATTTCACTTCTTACAGAAGTTCTCGTGATTCTAATTCCGCTTGCTGTAATTACTTTGGCTATTATATCTGCAGTCTATCATCACATTGATATAGCTACATTTTGGGATAATTTTTCCGAAATGGTCGTAGGCTTTGTTCTCTTACCGGGAGAAGCCGGTGGATTTCCTGCTTTGATTCCCACAATATCTGCGGTAGTTTTTGTTGTTATGTTTTTAACCCTCATAAACAACTTTACATTTTTGAGAAAGATTGACATACCCGAAAGAAAAAGAAACGGCATTGCATTCTTAACTGCCGTTATAAATTCACCGTGGCATCTGTTTATTCCGTATGCACTTTTCATCAAGATGATTTTCTAAAGGAGAAATGGTTTATGCTTAACTCGGCAACTCTCGCTGTTATATTATTGTTTATACTTTCAGCAATACTTTTTACATCTATTACCGTTTCGATTGCTATATATTATACAAAAAGAAAAGCTGATACAGAAGAAAAAACACTTAAACAAAAAATGATTACCAAAAAATAATTCTGATTTTTTCAATTATAAACTTCATTGCATCATTTGCCGCAATGGCTGTTGCACATATTACGGACTCAGCTGATTACTACCACATCACAATACCAGAATTTTCTTATTTATCTTTAATATTGGTGGCAGGCATAGTTGAATTTTTTGTTGCAAAGTCAGCTATATTCCAAAGATTTTCCTGTTCAAAGACAGACAAAACAAAACGAGCCGCAGTCTTTGCCGCAATATGCGCACCGTATTACATATTTATCGTAAGCTCACCGATAGTTTTGTATATAATCGCAGTAACTCTTTACCCCTGCTGATTTTAACGGAGTGATATCATGAAAAATAGCAATACAAAATTTTTAATCTTGCTTACGGCAAATTTTATTGTTGCTATTCTGTCAGCTTGTGCTTATATATTTTCTTGGACTTTGCTTATTCCGTTTATACTGCTGACAATTGTTGTAGGCGGCTTAAATTGTGCAATACTCAAAAGTCCGAAACAAAACGCAATCTGCTTTATGCCGACAATTGTGTCAGCAACTGCGACTTCAATTGCGGGTGTGACAATAAGCTTTGATTTGATTAATTTAATGTTCTTAAGCAGTCAAATAGCCATTTTGCTGTTTATGGCATTAATTTCAACCATAGTAAAATTCAAGGCAATTCACGAGGACTTTCAACTTCAAAAATCAACACAAATTATAATTACGATAGTGCTTTTTGTACTGAATATTTGTTGGGGACTTTGGTACTTGGTTGACTCTAAAGGATGTTTGATTCCTGCTGTTTATTTTGCCGGACTTGGAATTATGACGCTCAACTGCATACTTCTAAACAGAATTAACTTCATGCTGTGTTCTGTTATGATGTGCGTTTCAAGTATTGTGGGTTCAATATTTATGAACATGAGTAAAATTAGCAACTTTACATTTGGAGTTGATAATATATTCGATGTCCCCGATGTTCTGCATATTTTATTTAACACTTTGCAATACTTCACATTTTACATCATCATCCTAATCGTCCTCGCACTTTACAGTTATGCAACACACTCGAAAGTAAAAATTGAACAGTCAAAATATCCAAACACAACAAAACGGTGAGCAATGCCCACCGTTTTTTGAATTATTTAGTTTTGGTAATTGATATGGTTGTAATACCGCCGGTATATGAAATTGATATATCGTAAGTGTCTGATTCACCAAGGTAGTTAAGAGTTGGATTTTTCTTATCGTCAGTAACCTCAGATTTCACGGTAGAAACACCTGTTTTTTCCAATGATTTAACATACTGCTTTGTGCTTTCCAAATCGGAATTATCAATAATTACAGAACAGCATTTTCGACTGTCATCAATTAGATATTGGCTGATATTCCACGATTTCTCCTTTGGCAAAGCAGATGTGTATTCATTGCCTGTCCAATCGAATTCTCCGCTGTTTTGCTTATAGGTTGCAACCGTGTCTTGTGTGGCAGTAGCATTGTCATTTCCCGAATTACCGTTACCGCAACCCGACACGGACATCACAAGAACCAACATACAAAGAACGGCAATAACAAGCTTGATTTTTGAATTGTATTTCTATTTTAAAAATTGTTTAATCATCTTGACCTCCATAAAATATATGTACTTTGATTATTCATAATTCATATATTTATTTTCATTTGATAATAATATCAGATGTTTGTATAAATTGCAATACTGATTTTCAAACATAAAAAACGGTGAGCAGATGCCCACCGTTTTTGTGTTTAGCTTTTTAAATTTGAAATTAGTCTGAAGATAATCAAGCTTTTAAAATTAAAACATTTAACCTCAGTTACGAGAAATTAAACTAAAACAATAAAAATTCAATTAATTATTCAGTTGCTTTTCTTTTTGCAAAACATTCGCTGCAATAGTAGCTTTTGCCTTCAACAGGCTTGAAAGGAATCTTTGCAGGACCGCCGCATTCAGCGCAAACGGTTTCAAAGAACTCTCTCTCTGTCTTGGCAGCATTTTTACGAGCCTGTCTGCAAGCCTTGCAACGCTGTGGTTCGTTTGTGAAACCCTTTTCAGCGTAAAATTCCTGCTCACCTGCAGTAAAAACAAATTCGTTTCCGCATTCTTTGCAGACAAGTGTCTTATCTTCGTACATTGGTATTTACCTCTCTTTTTCTACCTCTCGGAGGTTAGTTTGTTGCCCCGTGCGGAGTTGCACCGCAATACTGTTAAGGACAAATATTAATTTTCAGCCCACCGTTCAGCCGACATTCAGTCCGCCGTGAACCTTTTTTCTTGCTCTCTGCAAGGCATTGTCAACCGCCTTTTCGGTTACGGAAAGCTTTTCGGCAATTTCCTTATAGCTTAAACCGTTGCCGTAGAGCATGAGAACATCGTATTCGGACTTTGACAGCACACTTTGAAGTCGCAAGAGCAACTGGTCAAGCTGTTCTCTGCACATCAAAAGTTCTTCGGGAGTTTTGGCGGAATCTTCAATTGACTCGCCCACATCGTCCATAGGAACAATGCTTGATGAGGGAATGGCTTTTTTCTGCTCTCCTCGTCTGATAATCGAAATAAACCTTCGTTCAACAACAACCGACATATAGCTTTTAAAGTTTGCACCGCCGTTTTGGTCAAAGGTTTTGCAGGAATAGAGCAATCCCACAAGACCTTCCTGAATAAAGTCATTGTGTTCATAACCCTCTGCCGAAAACTTTCGTGCAATTATGCTGATTGTGTCAAGATATCTTACGACAAGTTCATCAAAAGCACGGTCATCACCAAAGCTCACAAAATGTGCAAGCTGTGCATCGGATAAAGTACCGTAGGATTTTTGCAATTCGGTCATAACCCGCCCCTAATACTTATTCTTATACGCTTAATAGTATAACAAAAACGCATAAATGTCAACAACTTAAAAGCAATTTCTGTAATATTGCATTATGATATGGAAAATAATTGTGCAAAATAACCGAAATAAAGTCGAAATTACATACATTATGAAACTTGTTAAGAGGAGCGGAAAATGTTATACTTTATATTATAAATTTATTACGATTTTAAATTATCGGTCTGGGGGAATTTTTATGGTTGTTACCTGCAACAGCTTTGGTGTTAGCGGTATGGACGGCTACAAGGTTGAGCTTGAGGCATCAATGTACAACGGCACACGGGAATTTGATATGGTCGGACTGCCCGATGCCGCTGTGCGTGAGAGCAAAGACAGGGTTCTCAGCGCATTAAAAAACTGCGGATTCAGATATCCTGCCGCACACATGACCGTAAACCTCGCCCCTGCCGACATAAAAAAGGAAGGGCCTATTTACGATTTGCCGATTGCGGTTGCAATTCTCGTACTGCTCAATCAGATTAAGAGCAACATCTCCGACTGCGCATTCATCGGTGAACTTTCGCTTTCGGGCGAAGTCAGAGGAATCAACGGTGTTTTGCCTATGGTAATCAAGGCAAAGGAATGCGGAATAAAGAGAATTTATGTTCCAAAAGCCAACGCAAGCGAAGGCGCTGTTGTTGACGGAATCGAAGTGTATGGTATTGACAACATTCTACAGCTGAAAGATTATCTCAACCACATTCTTGAACCCACACCCGCAAAGCCGAATACACATTCTCCCACGGAAGAACAGGACTACATTCCCGATTTTTCTCAGGTAAAAGGTCAGCTTGAGGTAAAGCGTGCGCTTGAAATTGCCGCTGCGGGCGGTCACAATATTCTGCTCATAGGTCCTCCTGGTTCGGGCAAAAGTATGCTTGCAAAACGAGTTCCGTCAATTCTGCCCGATATGAGCTTTGACGAAATGATTGAAACGACAAAAATCCACTCGATTGCAGGAACACTCAAGCATGACGGACTTATCACAACACGACCGTTCCGTTCACCTCATCACACGGTAACACCTGTCGGACTTGGCGGAGGCGGTACGGGAACTATCCGACCGGGTGAAGTTTCACTTGCAAACAACGGTGTGCTGTTCCTTGACGAGTTGCCCGAATTTTCACGAACGGCACTTGAGGTACTCCGTCAGCCGATTGAGGACGGCTCTATCACAATTTCAAGAGCAGGTCAAAAATGCACCTATCCGTGTTCGATTATGGTGGTTGCCGCAATGAACCCCTGTCCGTGCGGATATTACGGTGATCCGACAAGAAAATGCACCTGTTCGGAGCAGAAGATAAAACGCTATCTCAACCGCATTTCAGGACCACTCCTTGACCGTTTTGATATTCATGTTGAAGTTCCTGCCGTAAAATTTGAAGAACTGCGTGACACTTCATCTGCCGAATGTTCAGCCGACATCAAAAAGAGAGCCGACAGAGCAAGAGAAATTCAGCGTGAAAGATTCAAGGGCAGTAAAACAACCTGCAACGCAAAAATCAACGCAGAGCAGTTTGAAAAGGTCTGCGTAATTGATAAAGAGGCGGAACAGACGCTCAAAGACGCTTTTGAAAGTCTTGGGCTTACCGCAAGAGCGTATGACAGGGTTTTAAAAGTTGCAAGGACGATTGCCGATTTGGACGAGTCGGAAATAATCCGCTCCGAGCATGTTCTTGAGGCAGTTCAATACCGCAGTCTTGACCGCAAATATTGGGCAAAGTAAGATTTATGCCTTACACAAAAAATTAAAAATATCACTTTTAAAAACTACGGCTTTATGCTATACTATTATAATGCGACATCAAAGCGGTGTTGCAGTTTCAAGACACAGGAGGTTTTTTATAATGGAAATTACAAAGAATTCAATCATCGGTGATGTTCTTGATCAGTACCCTGACACAGCAGAGCTTTTCTTCAGCATTGGTATGCACTGCCTTGGCTGTCCTGCATCACGAGGTGAAACAATTGAAGAGGCTTGCATGGTACACGGTGCAGATGCAGACGCACTCGTTGCAGACCTCAACAAAGCAATTGCGTAATGAACGGCGCATCTGATTTTTCGCTTGATAACCGTCTTGCACTTTGTGCAGACTTTGTGCGTGACGGAGTAAAAGTTGCTGATATCGGCACAGACCATGCTTATCTTCCGGTGTGGCTGTGCCGTATTGGCAGATGCGACACAGCGATTGCCGCAGACATCAACCCCCTGCCCCTTGAACGAGGAATTGAAACAATAAAAAACAGCGGTCTTGACAACCGAATTGAGGCAAGGCTTTCAAACGGTCTTGAAAAAATTTCGGGTGATGAGGCTGACGACATAGTAATTGCGGGAATGGGCGGAGAACTCATTTCGCAGATTATTGAAAACTGGGAGTTTTCAAAGGACAAGTCAAAGCACTTTATTCTTCAGCCTATGACCAAGAGCGAAGAACTTATGCGTTGGCTGTTTGCAAACGGTTTCAGCGTTATCAAGCGTGACTGCTGTACTGCCGCAAACAAGTGCTACACGGTAATTCTTGCCAAATACAGCGGTGAGGTTCGCACAGTATCCGAAAGCGATCTCTACCTTTACGGACTTGAGCCGAAAAACAACCCCATGCACCGCAGATTTATTGAAGGCTGTGTGCGAAGGCTTTTGAAACAGGCTAAGGGCAACCCCGTCTGTGCCGAAACCGCACGCATTCTTGAGGAGAGTTTTAAGTGAAAACCATAAACGATATACTTAATTTTTTTGAAGAATTTGCGCCCTGTGCAACTCAGATGAGTTTTGACAACGCAGGGCTTATTGTGGGCGACAAATGCACAGCCGTAAGCCGTGTGCTTGTCGCTCTTGACATTACGGAAGATGTTGTGAATGAGGCAGAAAGTCTGGGATGTGAGCTGATTATCAGTCATCATCCCGTAATTTTTGCCCCGATAAAAAGGCTTTCGCCTTCTTCCGTTCCCTATATGCTTGCACAAAAGGGCATTTCCGCCGTTTGTATGCACACCAACCTTGACCTCGGAGAAAAGTTCGGAGTAAACATCTGCCTTGCAAACGCACTCGGAGTAAAAGATCCCGTGCTGTCAGAACTTGGCGAGTGTATGTTCACGGGCGAACTTGAAAGCGAAACCGACATTCACGATTTTGCAAAGCTTGCAAAGAAAAATCTCGACTGCAACGGACTTCGCTACACCGACATCAAGGACAATGTTAAAAAGGTTGCCGTGTCATCGGGCGCAGGCGGTTCAAATGTGTTTGATGCGGCTTTAGCTGGCGTTGATGTGCTTGTCACGGGAGAAATTAAGCACCATGAGATTATCGCCGCAAATTCACTCGGCATTGACATTATTGACGCAGGTCACTTTAAAAGTGAAGACATTGTAATTTTACCGCTTGTAAACAAGCTTTCGGAGAAATTTTCCGACATTATTTTTACAAAATCGCAATCCTGTGACGATAAGATTAAATTTATTTAACCGATGAACACCATTGTCAAAATATTTGTTGCATAATTTGTTACAATTTGATATAATGATACGGTAAATTACTATATGTGGTAGTGCGTCATTTGTACGCACCGCAAAATGAGGTATTATGAGAATCAGAAAAAAGAAATGGGCAGAACCGGAGCTTTCCGTTTGCGATTTTTATGTAAAAAATCCTGAAGAACACGCAGGAAAATGGATGCAGGCTTTCAAAAAAGAACAGCCGTTGTATCTTGAAATCGGTTGCGGCAAAGGCGGTTTTGCGGGACAGCTTGCGCTTAAAAATCCTGACAAAAACATTATCGCACTCGACATCAAGATTGATATGCTCGGTGTCGGCAGAAGAACAATCGTAAAGCTTTTTGAGGATGCAGGCAAAACACAGGATGATATTACAAATCTTTTGCTTGTAAAGTACAATGTTGAAATGCTCGACAAAATCATTACGGCTGACGATAAGATTGACAGACTTTTCATCAACTTCTGCAATCCGTGGCCGAGAGCAAAACATAAAAAGCGCAGACTTACATACTACAAAAAACTTGAAATGTACAAGACATTTTTAAAGCCCGACAGCGAAATCCGCTTTAAGACGGACGATGACGAGCTTTTTGACGAAAGCCTTGAATACTTTGAGCAAAGCGGATATGAGATTTTATATCTCACCCGTGATTTGCACGCAAGCGATGTTACCGATAATATTGAAACAGAGCATGAAAAAATGTTCTCCGAAGAAGGCATAAAAATCAAGTATCTTATTGCAAGACAAAAGCCTTGACAGCCCCATAAATAAAGACGGGAGGGATTTTTGTGAAGATTAAAAAGCTGATTTCGGCTTTAGTTCTCGGTTCAATGCTTGTCGGTATGAGCGGTTGCAACATCACGGATTTCAGCGCAGAAAATCTTCTTCGTCCCCCTAAGGCAGTCGGCGATGAGGCTGAAATCGAACAGCTTATTGCCAAAACGGCTGACAGCGGTTACACGCTGAAATATCCAAAAAACGGAAAATTCCGCAGCGCAATCATCATGACCGACCTTGACGGCAACGACAGCAACGAGGCTGTTGCGTTTTTCCGCAACAGTGCCGAAACTTCTTCGGTACATATGCTTGTCATGTACTCAAAGGACAATTCGTGGAAGATTGCGTCCGACAATATCTTTGAAACAACCGATATTGACAGCGTTGACTTTGCCGATATTACAGGCAACGGAAAGGCGGAAATCATTGTTAATTCAACAACCTACACTCCGAATGTCGGCAAGCTTTTCTGCTACTCTTACTCGGGAGGCAAAACAAGCGAAGTAGGTTCGGGGCAAAGCTGTTCAAGCTTTGTTACGGGTGATTTTGACAATGACGGCACAAGCGAGATTATGTCGCTTGTTCTCTACACAACCGAAAACGAGGCTCTTGCGTCAATGCTTGATTACAACGAGGACAGCAAAAGCCTGTATGCCAAAGCAATGGCAAACATGGATCCGAATGTTGTAAAATACAAGAACATTGCCGTTACAAAGCTTGATAACGATATTACGGGAATTGTTGTTGACGGAACTTCCGCAAGTGAGGTTACGAACACACAGGTTATTTTTTACAGCCGTGACCTTGCAATTCTGCGTAATCCTCTTTTTAAGGAAAAGACAAAGAATATAACTCAGCGTTCATCAGCTATCATTTGTTCGGACATTGACAAGGACGGAAAGCTTGAAATTCCCGTTACACTTGACCTTCCGAAACAAAGCGGTGACAGCAAAAATATTTATGCCGACAAAATCATCTGGAACAGCTTTGACGCTCCCAAAGAGGCGCTTGTTGCCAAGCAGACGGTAATCATAAACTACGATTATATGTTTATGATGAACTATGCCGACAAGTGGAACGAAAACAAGGTTACGGCAGTTACCGACCTTGAAAGCGGAACTACATCGTTCTATGCATGGAACGGCACAAAGCTTGACACAGAGCTTTTTGAAATAAAGGTGTTCCCCGTCAGCGAATGGGAATCGGGCAAATCGGATGATTTTACGCTGATTACGAAAGACGATAAATATGCATATACATTTAATAATATAAATCCCGACACACAGGTTTCGCTCAGCGATGACGAAATCAAGACAGGTTTTTCCACACTTACACAGTCGGGAATCTGACCATAGCAATGGAGGTTTTGACATGAAGAAAATTCTTGTTTGTGAAGATGAGGCGGCAATTCGTGACTTTGTCGTTATCAATCTTACAAGAGCAGGCTACGATGTAGTTGAGGCAGACTGCGGCGAGGCGGCTTTGCAGAAATATGAAGAAAACAACGGCGACTTTGATGTTGCAATTCTCGATGTTATGATGCCTGGTATTGACGGTTTTCAGGTTTGTAAGGAGCTGAGAAACCGCAACGGCGGAATCGGAATTATTATGCTTTCGGCAAAAACTCAGGAAATGGACAAGGTAACAGGTCTTATGCTCGGCGCAGACGACTATGTTACAAAGCCTTTCTCACCGAGTGAACTTCTTGCAAGAGTTGACTCACTCTACAGACGAGTTGCACTTGCACAGTCACATTCCGAAAACAACTTCAAAGAAGAACTCAAATCGGGCGAGTTCACACTCAATCTTCGCAACCGTGCGCTCATGAAGGGCGGAAAGATGATTGAACTCACACAGGTTGAATTCCAGATTATGGAATATTTCTTCTCAAATCCGGGTGTTGCACTCGACAGAATCGACATTCTCAACCATGTATGGGGTGATGCTTATGTCGGCGAGGATAAAATTGTCGATGTTAATATCCGCAGACTCAGAATGAAGGTCGAGGACGAACCTTCAAATCCTAAACATATCATCACAGTTTGGGGACTCGGCTACAAGTGGGATTCAGGCGAATAATTTTGCAGAACAGCCTGCATAAAATTCATACAATCTAAAAAGGAGGGCGGCAACAATTTTTAAGGGTATTTCAAAAAGATGGATGCTCAACACATTGAGCGTTATACTGACAATCATAATACTTATTGTTGTCAGCCTTATTTTCATTGTTACATATATTTTTCAAAACAGCGTTGAACAAAACCTGAACACAACAAGCAGCGAACTTTCACTTGTTTTTTCGGGATTTCACAGCGACAGTTCAACTTCATTTACATCGTCTGCCCGTGACTATGTTGAAAACTTTGACAAAAAAGAAGAAATGGAAGTTCTTGTAATCAATTCTTCCGGCAGAGTTGTCATGACTTCAACGGGATTCACACCCGATGACAACGAGCAGATTCCCGATTTTAACGACGCACTCTCAAACGAAAGCGGATGTGCTTATTGGAACGGCAAGCTTTCTTCGGGCGAAAGTGCAATGAGCCAAACAAGAATCATCACCAACGAAAACGGAACCTGTGTCGGTGCAGTAAGATACATTGTTTCCATGGAACAGGTCAACACGGCAATTGTGCTTGTTTCTGCGGCAGTTATTGCATGCGGTCTTATCATCATCGCCCTTGTAATTTTGTCGGGACTTATGTTTATCCGTTCAATCGTTACTCCGATAAGAAAACTTTCGGAGATTTCAAGCAAGATTGCTCACGGTGATTTTTCTCAGGCAAAGAAGATTGAGTACAAATACGATGATGAAATCGGCGACCTCTGCGATGCAATCAGCGATATGGCGCTTGATTTGCAGACAGCCGATCAGATGAAAAACGATTTTATTTCACGAGTATCACACGAGTTGCGTACTCCGCTTACAGCGATTAAGGGCTGGGCTGAAACAATGCAGCTTTCCGAAAGAGGAAAGCTTGACCGCAAAACCTTTGACCGTGGTATGGGAGTTATTATCAGCGAAAGTTCACGCCTTACAAGCATTGTAGAAGAACTTCTTGACTTCAGCCGTATTCAAAGCGGAAGAATGAAGCTTATCAAAGAAAAGCTTGACATCCTTGCCGAATTTGACGATGCTGTTTACTTCTTAAAGGAAAGAGCCGTTACAGAGGGCAAGCATCTTCTTTATGATGAACCCGAGGTTGTTTATCCTGCCGTTTACGGCGATAAGAACCGACTTAAGCAGGTTTTCCTCAATGTGCTTGACAATGCGTTGAAATACACACCAAAGGGCGGTGTTGTTGCCGCTCAGGTAATCTACAGCAAAGATGAACCCGACATTATTAAGATTGTTATAACCGACACGGGTTGCGGAATTTCTGCCGAGGACCTTCCAAAGGTCAAGGAGAAATTCTACAAAGCAAACCAAACTGTCGGCGGTTCGGGAATCGGACTTGCGGTTGCCGATGAGATTATGAACCTCCACAACGGTTCGCTTGATATCGAAAGCGGAGAGGGTGTCGGCACAACCGTAACTCTCACTTTCCCTGTATATAAAGAGGGCAGTGAAAACTCACTCCCCGAAAATATTAAGCTTTAATCTTATTTCTCTGTGCAACCGAATACAGAAAGGAACAGCTAATGGCTAAAAATACTACTAAAAAAATCACCTCCATCGGCGGCAGCGCCCTGATTGAAGGCATTATGATGAGAGGTCCGAAACGCACAACCGTGTGTGTTCGTACCGCACCCGACAAAATTTACAGCGAGGACATAAGCATAAACACAATCCCCTCAAAATGCAAGCTTTTCAAGCTTCCGTTTTTCAGAGGAATTGCAGGTCTTATCGACTCAATGCGACTTTCATACAAAGCGCTTATGCTCTCAGCCGACAAGGCGATAGAATCAACCGAAATTGAAGAAGAACCGTCAAAGTTTGAAAAATGGCTTGACGATAAATTCGGTGACAAACTCGTTAAGGTTATGATGGTAATTGCATCAATCCTCGGTGTTGCGCTTGCGGTGGGACTTTTCTTCTTTGTCCCCTCTTTCCTGTTTGACCTCAGCGCAAATGTTGTACCCGCTTTCAAGGGTGACGGCGGAAACGCTGTATTCTGGAAGTCAGTTTTTGAGGGTGTTCTCAAGATTGTTCTTTTCTTACTTTATATTATAGTATGTTCACAGATGACAGAAATGAAAAGAGTGTTTATGTACCACGGTGCCGAACACAAGACAATTTTCTGTTACGAAAACGAAGAAGAACTCACAGTTGAAAATGTTAAAAAGCAGAGCCGTTTCCACCCGAGATGCGGAACAAGCTTTATGGTTCTTATGCTGATTGTCGGCATTCTTGTAGGTCTTTTCGTTCCTGTTGCACCTTTCGGCATCGGATTTTTAAGACCTGTATTCAAGATTCTTCTTCTCCCCGTTTCATGCGGAGTCGGCTACGAGCTTATCAAAATCTGCGGTAAGCACGATAATGCCGTAACAAGAATCATTGCCGCTCCCGGACTTTGGGCGCAGAGAATCACAACAAAAGAGCCTGATGACACAATGATTGAAGTTGCAATCGAGGCTATCAAGGCTGTTATCCCCGAGGACGGCTCGGACATTGTAAGCAAGTAATGACTGTTAACGAAATTTATCAAAGCGGACTTAAACTGCTTGAGAAAAACAATATTGAAAATTCAAGATTTGAGGCACAAAGTCTTTTGCAAAAGGCTTTTTCGCTTGACAGAGTCGGCTTTATCACGCACAAAACTGATAAAGCCGATGAAAACTGTTCACAGAACTTTTTAAAACTTATAGAAAAACGAATTTCGGGCGAGCCATTGCAGTATATTCTCGGCGAATGGAGCTTTATGGGATTCGACTTTAAGGTGGGCAGAGGGGTGCTTATTCCCCGTGATGACACGGAAGTGGTTGTCAATCTCTGCATTGATTTTCTCAAAAACAGAACCGACAAAAAGACGGTTGACCTCTGTTCGGGCAGCGGTGCAATTGCCGTTGCACTCGACAAAATTTCGGGTGCAAAAGTTACTGCAATTGAAATTGACGAAACCGCTTTTTCCTATCTTGAAACGAATGTCAAAGAAAACAATTCGTCCGTAAAGCCTGTTATGGCTGACGCTCTCAAAATCTGCAATACATTTGCAGACGGTGAGCTTGACCTCATCGTTTCAAATCCGCCGTATATAAAATCAGCCGACATTAAGACACTTCAAAAAGAAGTTCAGCTTGAACCGAGGCTTGCGCTTGACGGTGGCGAGGACGGCTACGATTTCTACCGTGAAATAGTGAACCGTTGGAGCAGAAAGCTAAAAAAAGGCGGTGCGCTTGCATTTGAACTCGGAGAAAATCAAGCCGACACAGTAAAGGCGCTTATGGCTGAAAAAGGCTTTTCGGATTTTAAAATTTCACTCGACTTTGGCGGTGTGCAGAGGGCGATTATTGGGACTCTGCTCTGATTTTAGAAATTTTGTTCGATAAAATTGCCGCCAGATTATTGCATTTTCCCCTCATATATTTTATAATCTTAGTGCGGACATAACCGCCAATGAAGTGACGATTATGTCATAGACTAAAAAACATCAACTCCCACTACGGAGTACGGAGGTATATGAAATGGCAGTAGATAAAAACAAAGCGCTTGAAACTGCGCTCACACAAATTGAAAAACAGTTCGGCAAGGGCGCTGTAATGCGTCTTGGCGAAAATAAACATATGAACATTGAACACATCTCAACAGGTTCGCTTTCACTTGATATCGCACTCGGAATCGGCGGACTTCCACGAGGAAGAATTGTTGAGATTTACGGACCTGAATCTTCGGGTAAAACAACACTTTCTCTCCATTGCATTGCAGAGGGACAGAAAAACGGCGGCAATGTTGCATTCATTGATGTTGAGCATGCACTCGATCCGACATATGCGGCAGCTCTCGGTGTTGATGTTGATTCACTCCTCGTTTCACAGCCTGACACAGGTGAAGACGCACTTGAAATTGCCGAGGCACTTATCCGAAGCGGTGCGATTGATGTTATCGTAATCGACTCGGTTGCCGCTCTTGTTCCAAAGGCTGAAATTGAGGGCGAAATGGGCGACAGCCATGTAGGTCTGCACGCAAGACTTATGTCACAGGCACTCCGTAAACTTGCAGGTGCAATTTCAAAATCAAACTGCGTTGCAATCTTCATCAACCAGTTGCGTGAAAAAGTAGGTGTTGTTTACGGCAACCCCGAAGTTACAACAGGCGGTCGTGCACTCAAGTTCTACAGCTCTGTTCGTATTGATATCAGACGAGTTGAAACCCTTAAATCAGGCGGCGAAATGGTCGGTTCACACACAAGAGCAAAGGTTGTAAAGAACAAGATTGCTCCTCCGTTCCGTGAGGCTGAATTTGACATTATGTACGGCGAAGGCATTTCCCGTGAAGGCGAACTTCTTGACCTTTCGGTAAAGGCAGATGTTGTTCAGAAGGCAGGCGCTTGGTTCAGCTATGACGGCAGACGACTTGGACAGGGCCGTGACAAGGTTAAGGAACTTCTCAAGACCGACAAGGAACTTGCCGCTGAAATTGAGAAGAAACTCTGGGAAAACATCGACAAGCTTTACGAACGCAAAAAGCCCGCTCCAAAGGTAAAAATTACCGAAGTTCCGTCTGCAAACAAAGAAATCAAACCTGATTCGGCTGACGGTGCAGACAAAAAGAGCGGTGCAAAAATTGATGTTTTGGTTGACGACTGATGCTTATAACCGCAGTTGAACCACGAAGAAAGGCGATGTGTGCACTCTATATTGACGGCGAATATGTTATGAACCTTGATGCACGCACAGTTATCGAAAACCGCTTTGATGTCGGCAAAGAGATTGACGATGAAGAACTGCACGAAATAATCAAACTCAGCAATGAGCGCCGTGCAAAGGAAAAGGCTCTGTGGCTTATTTCCTATCGTGACCACTCAAAAAAGGAACTCACCGACAAAATCAAACGCACCTGTGACGAAGAATCGGCAGAAAAGGCTGTTGAACGCATGGAAGAACTCGGCCTTGTAAATGACGAAAACTTTGCAAGAAGATATGCCGAACAGCTTTTGTTTTCAAAACACAATGCTCCGAGAGGTGCGGTAAGACAGCTTGTTCAAAAGGGAATTGACCGTGAACTTGCAGAAGAAATTATCGAAGAAATCGACTTTGATCCGTGTGACGGAATAAGGGCGGTTATCGACAGAAAATATAAAAACATAAACGATGAAAAAATAAGGAGAAGAGCCGTTGCCGCTCTGCAAAGGCTCGGATACGGATGGGATGACATTAAGACCGTCCTCAGAGAATACACAGAGGAAGACTGATTATGAATTATAAAGTAGGCATTGTATCACTCGGCTGTGCAAAAAATCAGGTTGATGCCGAGATGCTTTTGTACACACTCAAAAACAGAGGATTTATTATTGTGAACGATCCGGCAGATGCGGACGCAGTAATTGTCAACACCTGCGGATTTATCGAAAGTGCAAAGCAGGAAAGCATTAACGAAATTATCGAACTCGGCAAACTCAAGGACGAGGGCAAAATCAAGGCAATCATCGTAACAGGTTGTCTTGCTCAAAGATATAAGTCGGAGATTTCCGAACAGCTTTACGAGGTTGACTCGGTTGTCGGAATCGGTGCTAACGAAACTATCGCAGACATCGTTCAGGAAACACTTGACGGACAAAAGTGCGAAAGCTTCCCCGACAAGGTTTGTCTGCCGCTTGAGGGTGGAAGAATTCTTTCAACTCCCCCCTACACCGCTTATCTCAAGATTGCCGAGGGTTGCGACAACCGTTGCTCCTACTGTGCAATCCCGATGATTCGAGGCAGATTCCGCAGCAGAGATATTGAAGATGTCGTAAAAGAGGCAGAAGGTCTTGCAGAGCGTGGAGTCAAGGAACTCAATGTCATCGCTCAGGACACAACCCGTTTCGGCGAGGACAAATACGGCAAGCCGATGCTTGCAGAACTTCTCAGAAGGCTTTGCAAAATTGACGGTCTTAAATGGGTAAGAGTTCTCTACTGCTATCCCGACAGAATTACAGACGAGCTTATCGACACAATTGCAAGTGAAGATAAGATTGTAAAATATATGGACATTCCGCTCCAGCATTGTGACAAGGATGTTCTTCGCAGAATGAATCGTCACGGCGACAGAGAAAGTCTTACTGCACTTATGAACAAGATTAAGGATAAAATTCCGAATGTAATCTTCCGCTCAACCTTTATCACAGGTTTCCCCGGTGAAACCGAGGAGCAGTTCAATGAGCTTGCAGAGTTTGCCGCCGACATGAAGTTCAAGCGACTCGGCTGTTTTGCCTACTCCCCAGAGGAGGACACAAAGGCGGCTGAAATGCCCGACCAGATTGACGAAGAAATCAAGCAGAAGCGTGCCGATATCATCATGGAGCATCAACAGCAGGTTATGGCTGAATACTGCGAAAGCCTTGTAGGCAAAGAGATTGAAGTTCTTGTTGAAGGCTTTGACAAGCTTGCCGAATGTTTCTTCGGCAGAAGTTATGCCGATGCCCCCGAGGTTGACAGCTGTGTGTTCTTCACCTGTGACGGTGAAAAGCCAAAGGCAGGAGATTTTGTCAAGGTGCGTGTAACCGACTACACAGGCTGCGATCCTGTCGGCGAATTTGTCGGCAAAATCGACTAAGCGGCTAAAAGACTCAGCGATTTCCTAATAATTAACTTTGAAAGGCACATAAAATGAACTTACCAAATAAACTGACAATAGGACGAATAATTCTTGTTCCGTTCTTTGTGGCGGCATTACTTGTGGACTTTCCCCTCAACAATGCCGTTGCCCTGATTATTTTTATCGTGGCATCACTCACGGATATGTTTGACGGAAAAATTGCAAGAAAGAACGGTCTTGTTACCGACTTCGGAAAATTTGCCGATCCGCTTGCAGACAAAATTCTTGTGCTTGCCGCTTTTCTGTGCTTTGTACAGCTTGGAATATGTGACTGCGTTGCGGTAATAATCGTGCTTTTCCGTGAATTTTCCGTCACCTCAATACGGCTGATTGCCGCCTCAAAGGGCAAGGTTGTCGCCGCCAATATGTGGGGCAAAGCAAAGACGGTTTCACAGATGATTGCTATAATTGCAGTAATTGCAATGCAAATCGTGCTTGAACTGCCCGAAATCGGACTTAATTTTATAAACACGGCAACATTTGAACCGATTTTCTTTGTGGTGGGAGAAATTCTCATCTGGATTTCGGTTGTATTCACAATCATTTCGGGCGTTGTATATATAGTTCAGAACAGACAGTTTATTTCTCAGACCTGAGAACAGACTCTCACGGTCTTGACAGGAGGGTGATTGCGTGTTTAAAACCCTGAAAGCGGATATAGATGCGGTTATGGAGCGTGATCCTGCCGCAAGGAGCAGAGCGGAGGTATTTTTCCTCTACTCGGGTTTCAAGGCGGTGCGTTCTCACCGAAAAGCTAACTGGTGTTTGCGACACAACCTCAAGTTTCTTGCAAGGTGGATTTCTCAACGCAGTCGTCACAAGACGGGAATTGAGATTCACCCCGGTGCAACAATCGGCAAGGGACTTTTTATAGATCACGGAATGGGCGTTGTCATAGGCGAAACTACAATAATCGGCGACAACTGCACTATCTATCAGAATGTTACTCTCGGAGGAACAGGCAAAGAAACGGGAAAAAGACACCCCACACTCGGCAACAATGTGCTTGTCGGTTCGGGCGCAAAGGTTCTCGGTCCGTTCAAGGTTGGTGACAACGCAAGAATTGCCGCAGGTGCGGTTGTTCTCAGCGAAGTTCCGCCGAATGCAACGGCTGTCGGTGTTCCCGCAAGAGTAGTAAAAGTCAACGGTGTTCGCAGTGAAACCCTTGACCAGATTCATGTATCAGATCCGGTTGCACTTGCATTGTGCAATCTTGAGCATAAAATTTTTGAACTTCAAAAACAGCTTGATGAGCTGAAAAAGGAAAATGTAAAAAGTGAGGAATAGCAAATGATTTTATATAATTCTCTCGGACAGACAAAGCAGGAATTTGTACCGCACACACCCGGCAAGGTTAATATGTACACCTGCGGTCCTACTGTTTATCACTATGCCCACATCGGCAATCTTCGCACCTATATTATGGAAGATGTTCTTGAAAAGTATCTCCGTTTTTCGGGCTATGATGTAAACCGTGTAATGAACATCACAGATGTAGGTCATCTTTCAAGTGATGCCGACACAGGCGAGGATAAGATGCTTTCCGGCGCAAAGCGTGAG